>NZ_JBHSEB010000093.1:0-1095 GCF_042651925.1 Catenibacterium sp. GCM10023432
CCACAATTTTCTTGTCCAGGTAATCCATGATTACACATACATAATCACTGTCATGAGACTTGAAGGCGTATACTTCATCCAGAGCCAGGCATTCAGGAAGCTGTCTTCTGGAGATGTGGACATGTCTGTCGAAAATATTAATAACAGATGTAGTGGATATGCCGTATCTTTTGCCGACATCTGTGAATGTTGCATTTGGAGCCTTGAGATCTCTGAGAACATTGAATACAGTAGCAACAGAGAGTCTTCCTCCAAAAGTGAAGGGGTTATTTTCATAGAATGTCTTCTTGCAGTGAGGACACTGGTACCTTCTTGCATGATAGATGATATAGCAGTTGGCGGTGGTCATAACGGAATGGGTTATCTTCTTATCCGTGTAGTCCTTCACCCTGCTTGTCATATGCCCGCATACGGGGCACTGAACCCAGGTCTTATTAAGCGTGATATTGACGTACATTCCGTCTTTCCTTCGGGTGATGGAGAAATCTTGAACGTTCTCCCTTTCCAGATTAAAGAATTTTAACAGATCAGTATCGGAAATGAGCGCATTAGGGGTATCGTTTTTAGCGAAGTCATTGTCAGCTGGAGAATTATTACTAGTTTTCATGTATAGTACAGCTCCTTTCGTTTTTATAAGGAAAGAATATCAACAAAAAGAGCTGTACTATATAAAAGTTATGTGAAACAGCATAAAAAAATTAAGGTGATTTTTTCTGATATTCAATTTACAGAAGAAATCATAATCAAAGGGATAAGTCAGATACTTATCTTTAAGATAAGCAGCATGAGAAGATTCAAGAAAGTCCATGTCAGCTATAACCTCAACAATCAAGCTATAAGAAGCAATGGAATAGGGAATCATATCCTCAATAAGAACTGCATGAGTAGATCCGCATTCAGGACATCTTAATCTTTGTATTGTGACTTTATGACTGCGTTTAAAGAAATCAACATAGCGACTATAAGATGCATGTGCACGGAGACCTTTGGAATTACATTTAGGGCATGACAGTTCATTGAAGTTTAGGGATTGAATAATCTTTTTATATTGATTTTCAGTAATATGCTTGATTTTAGATGAAAGTTTTATTATTA
>NZ_JBHSEB010000094.1:0-47528 GCF_042651925.1 Catenibacterium sp. GCM10023432
AAGTCAGAATAATATATCTGCTGATATATCATCTGACTTAAATTCTAGCATTATTAACTTAATGACATTGTCGAAAGCCTTTTTTATTTTTTTCTTACAATTTTATAATATGTACGACTTGTACAGAAATAAACAATAGTATAACAAATAGTAAGTACTATCACTGATACAACAGTACATGTAATAAATGTCTGAGGGGCACTAAGAATCATTACCTTAAACATCTTTAAGATCATATTATATGCCATGGACATATGAATCACAGCAACTACAAGAGGAAGAAAGAAGAAAATCAATACCTGTGAAGATACAGCCTGTCTGACTTCTTTTTTACTCAATCCTACGTTCTGCAGTATTTCATATCTTTTCTGATCTTCATAGCCTTCAGATAACTGCTTATAATACATAATCAATACTGCTGCCATCATAAAGAGTACACCTAGAAAGATTCCTAAGAATAATAATGAACCATACATCTGACTAAATTCCTGGTAGTTTTCATAGCGAGTCATATTAGAACAACTGATTTCACCATCATTCTTTTCACTGACTTTCAAAGTGAAGTTCTGTGTTGTTTTACGCATGACTTCTTCAGCCTTTGAATTGAAATAACCACCTTTATAATCCACTAATATTTCATAAACATAAGAAGGGGAAGAACGATGTTCAAATGTAAGTGCCTGTTTTAAGGCTGCATCATCCTTGAATACAAATGTGATACTATCTGAATCTACATTCGCAATATCATCCTTTACAAACCAAGGATCATTCTTAACCATCTTCAATGAATACAATTGATTATTCAACATCATTGAATCATGATTAAAATGATAATTAGAATTATAAAGCACTTCATGATCATTTAAAGTGACATGATGATTATAAATACGATTGTAATCAGCTAATGTCATTCCAAGAATTGTAAGAATCTTATTATTACCACCTTCTCCTGGCGCAGTGAAGACTGTACCATTTTGAGAAGCCAATACATGACAATACTTTAAAGAAGCCATTCGAGAAATATCGATATTTTTAGAAGCAAGAGATGTTTTAATGTCCTTTTCAAGGTTGATGATTTCTTCATCCATGTTCACCTTTTCCATATCCCCTACTTTATAACTATAGTCAGCACGAACACTTTTTTTCGCAGTATCAAAAATGCCACTATAAAGAGTATGTGTAGAAGAAATCATGACAAGAATACATGTACATAAAATACAGATACTAGCGAGTCCCACTGCATTCTGCTTCATACGATACATCATCTGAGACACACTGATGAAGTGATTTGTCTGATAGTAATACTTCTTATTCTTCTTTAATAGTTTTAAAATCACAATAGAACCAGCAGTAAAGAGTGCATATGTACCAATAATAACAAGTACAACTGCCACAAAGAATAAGACAAGTGCTGTGATTGGATCTTTAATTGTCAAAGCAATCGCATAACCAGCACCTAGTGTGATAACACCTATTAAAGTCATCAACCACTTTATCTTTGGTTCCTTTTCTCCAACCTGTCCACCCTTTAATAACTGGATTGGATTAGAGAAACGAATAGATGCTGCATTGATCATAAATGAGACAAAGAAAATAACACTAAAGAGAAGAGTTGTGTTCAAAATCGCATTCATATCAATACTAAATACAATCGATGTATGAATAGCCAATATCTTCACTAAAATAAGCATCATCAGCTTACTGAATAGAACACCTGTTAATACACCAAATCCTAAAGAAATCAAATAAACAATCAATGTTTCAAAAAAGATGATCAACATCACATGACGCTTTTCCATTCCTAATATATTATAGAGTCCAAGTTCCTTCTTACGATTCTTCATGAGGAAGCTATTTATATATAATAGGAATATGACTGAGAATATAATCACAACATACACGCCAAGACCCATCATCATGGCTGCTGATTCACTGTCTTTTCTTAGGCCATTATCTCCACCTAAGAATTTTACACAATAAAACATCATGACAGTAAAGATACTTGTAATAAGATATGGGAAATAGATTTTTCCATTCTTTTTAATATTTGTCAGAGCAAGTTTTAAATAAAACATAATTACTTACCTCCTGTCTGGAGTAGTGTAAGTGTATCACTGATTGCCTGATACATTTCTTCGTTTGTCTTATCTCCTTTATAGATCTGATGATAGACCTGTCCATCACGTATAAATAAGACACGTTTCGCAAAACTGGCTGCTTTGGTACTATGAGTAACCATCACAATGGTCTGTCCTTCTTTATTTACATGATCAAAGATATTCAATAAATCATCTGTTGATTTAGAATCCAAAGCACCTGTAGGTTCATCTGCTAAGATAATCTGAGGATGAGTAATTAAAGCTCTTGCAACAGCCGCTCTTTGTTTCTGTCCTCCTGATACTTCATAAGGGTATTTATCCAGTAGTGATTCAATACCTAGCTGTGGTGCTAAGTGATTCAATTTAGTTTCCATCACATCATAGTTTTCTTTAGACAAAACTAAAGGTAAAAAGATATTATCACGTAAAGAGAATGTATCTAATAAGTTGAAATCCTGAAATACAAATCCAAGATTTTTTCTTCTAAACTGTGAAATATGCTTTTCACTGATTTTAGTAATATCTTCTCCATTGAGTAATACTTCTCCACTTGTTGGTGTATCTAGAGATGCTAGAATATTTAAAAGTGTTGTCTTACCACTTCCTGATTCCCCCATAATCGCTACATACTCCCCTTCTTCTACTGAAAAAGAGACATTAGACAGAGCAGTGACCTGCTGAGATGAAAAACGTGTTGTATAGACTTTTTTCAAGTTTTTAACTTCTAATAATGACATATATGTTTTCCTCCTTCGTTACAACTATAGTTTAATTATTTTGAAACATATCTGCCATTGATTCACCTTACAGAATAAGTCTCTTATCTTACATTTCTGTAAGTTACTCTACGATAAGAGGTTTCTTCTCAAAACAGATGGAAACAGTGGTTCCTTGGTTGATTATAGATTCTATATGAATAGGATAACCTAGAGTATCACATATATTCTTAACAAGATATAAGCCTAATCCACTGGCCTTCTTATCAATACGTCCATTTGTACCGGTAAAGCCTTTTTCAAAGACACGAGGCAAGTCCTCTTTCTTGATACCAATTCCTGTATCTTCTATATATAATGTATATCCCTTCATATAAATATGAATAGAACCTTCTTTAGTATACTTCAAGGCATTGGATAAGATCTGTTCAATAATAAAAGAAGTCCACTTCTCATCCGTAACTATTTCTTCATCTAGCTCTTCTAGATTCAAAGATATTTTCTTATGAATAAAGAATAAAGATTGTTTCTTAACAACTCCATTTACTATATCCCCTATTTTATAATGACCAATCTTCAAATCCTGATTCATATGTCCCATCTTGACATAGTACATCATCATATCCACATACTGTTCAATACGTAATATCTGCATGGATAGTAGATGTGGTGATGACTCACCTGATTGTATGAGTAGTCGAAGTCCTGCAATGGGTGTCTTAATCTGATGAACCCAGAGTGTCATATAATCAGATAACTCATGATAATTTGTATCCTTTTGATTATTAAGGACAATATTAGCCTGGATAATCTTCTCTATAAGAGAATAATAAGAGTCTTCTAAAGCATTCTCTGGAGTCGAAATATTTTCCAAATAAATATGATCTAGATGCAAGGCATACTTAAGTGCTTTGATCTTGTTATTATATTTGTAATAGTCATAACTAAAATAAACAATCACAAAAAAGAAACATAAACAGGTAGGATAATAAAGCAATGAAATAGAAACATCGCATAATAAGAGAATCAGATCAAATAAGAAGATCATGACTAAATAGACAAGATAGAAACGATAATGGTCTTTAATATATGTCTTCATAATATAACTGATACCCTATCCCTTTCTTTGTATGAATAAGCTGTGGTAAAGAAAAAGTATCTAATTTCTTTCTTAAGCGATTAATATTTACACTTAATGTATTATCATCTACAAAAGCTTCACTTTGCCAAAGAGCTTCCATGATTGTATCTCTTGATACAATCTGCCCTGCATGTTCAAATAATATCTGCATGATCTTAAGTTCTGTTTTAGTGAGTTCTATAGAGTCTTCATGATAGCTAATGACACCTTTTAATAAATCAAGAGTCAGTGAGTGATAGTTCAAGACATTCTGTGTTTTATTAAATGAATAGGTACGTCTAAGTATTGCCTGTAACTTAGCCGTGAGTACCATTAAGTCAAAAGGCTTATTAATAAAATCATCTGCACCCATATTCATCGCCATAACGATATTCATATTCTCACTTGTAGAAGAAATAAAGATAATAGGTACTTCTGATTCTTTTCTTATTTCCTGACACCAATAATAACCATTATAGTAAGGCAGTGAGATATCTAATAAGATAAGTAATGGTTCATAGAGTCTAAAGTCTTCTAAGACATTTTCAAAATTATTGACTACAAACACATCATAATTCCACTTTTCTAGATGTTTCTTAATAGAAGATGCAATGATGTCATCATCTTCTACAATCATTATTTTCTGCATATATGACCACCTCTAGTTCATTATACACAAAAAAGAGACAAAATGTCTCTTTATAGTTGTTTGATCCATTCTTCAATTGTATCAAGAGAAGTAATAAGAGTATCTCCTCCATTTGAATCAAATTGAACTTCTATTGATGTAGGAATAATAGAATCCTTTAATTCTTTTTTCATATCCTTAATAACTTTTCCTGGCCATCCTCCATGAGTCATAAAAGGAATAACAGTTTTCCCTTTGAAATCATGCATATGAATAAATGTCTTCATCGCAGGAGCCATCGTATACCACCATGTAGGTGTTCCTAGAAAAATACGATCATAGTCTTCAATAGAGATTTCTTTAATAGGTGGTTCATAGCCTTTCTTTACTTCTTTAAGGCCTAAATCTACCACTTCATCATAATCATCACTATAAGGTTGAATTGTTTCTATTACCTTTAGATCAGCCCCAGTTTTCTTTTGAATCATTTTTGCAATATGTATTGTATTACCATGAGAATAACTGAATACAACGATTAAATCTTTCATAAAGTCCTCCTAAATAACACTAAATTGCGTCCATTTATCTGATTTATAACGAAGATGAAATATGATAGCACGCATTGACCAGTCAGCGCACATTGCTAAGGCAATACCAATCACACCTAGATTGAATGTGATACCAAATATAATAGAAAGTATTCCTCTTACGACGACTGTACTCAAGATTGATACAATCATTGTATATTTAACATCTCCAGTGGCGCGTAATCCATTAGAGAGTGGTCCAGAGAATGGAAACGCAATTGTATTAAAAATATTATGAATAATAACCAAAACAAAGACTAGATGCTTAGTTTCTGATGATAATTGATAATATTGCAGAAATAGAGGTGTAATAAGAAGAATGAATACATTCCATATAATAGAGAAGATAACTGTGATCTTCATCAGCTTCTTAAAGTAATAATGTGCATTATCTATATCCTTAGCTCCCATGCACTGTCCTATAACTGTAATAAAGACGGGTCCCATTGTAACACCCACTAGGGCTGCAAGTGACCAGATACTTTGGGCCACACCATTAGCTGCAATCTGATAAGTACCAAATAAAGCAACAACTGAACTCAAGGCTACTTTAACTAACTGAAAGATTCCTTGTTCAATCCCATTAGGAACCGCAATATTCAATACTCTTTTCAACATCTTAGCATCAAATACAAATATATGCTTCTTTTCATAATAAGTAGTCAGCGTCTTATTGAAGCATAAGAATGTGATCACTACTGCAGAAAAAACTCTAGCAATCAGAGAAGGATAAGCAACACCTGCGACACCAGCGTGTAAAACAAAGACACCTATGCAATTTCCAATACAGTTAATAATATTAGATGCAATAGAAATATACATAGTTGTAGATGTTTTAGCCATAGAGCGATATAAAGCAGCACCTGCATTATAAATAGCGAGGGCTGGATAAGAATAGGCTGATATCCTTAAATAAGTGATACAAGCCTGCATTACTGAGTTTTCTACACGGCCAAATAAGAGTCTTAAAAGTGATTCATTGAAAATCAAGACAAGAATCATCAGAACAAATGAAAAGATAATAGAAAACATCAATAATTGTCCTGATGCACGATTTGTATCATCATTTTCTTTACGTCCAATATATTGGCTGATAACAACTGCCCCACCTGATGCAAGAGCTGTAAACAAATAAATAAAGATTGTATTAAATGAGTTCACAAGAGAAACCCCTGATACCGCACTTTCTCCCACAAAGCTCACAATAAAAGTATCTATAATACCTACTAACATGACTAATAATTGTTCAAAGAACAATGGGATAATCATATTTTTTAAATCCTTGTTTGTGAATGTCATAATTTACCTCCATGACATCATTCTAAATAACAAAGAAATAAAAGTAAAATACCAATACTGGAGGGCACTATAACTAAATTGCATACTAAAAGGCAGTATTTCTACTGCCACATAGTTATTCTTCGTTATGTAATCCTAATTCTTCCATTCTCTTAGGTGCATAGTTTTCATACTTAGGATGAGGATGCTGATGATCCTTCCAATATTCTTCTGCAATAGGCGCCCATTCTTTTGCATAGTCTTCACACTTATCACATAAGTGGTCTGCTGTTTCAGGAGATTCCATATTTGTATCATGCGCACCTGTACGTTTCACCATTTCTCTTAATAATGATGGGTTTTCCAGCATTGGACAAGGTCTTAAATGATTTTCATTAAATGGCTGTCCTTCATGATAAGCCATGAATAAAGGTGACTGCAACATTTCAAGAATTGAGTTTTCATGAATATTTGTATTTGAATAATGAATAAATACACATGGTTCAGCATCACCATTAGAGTTGATATGGAAGTAGTTTCTACCACCTGCAATACATCCACCAACATATTCACCATCATTCTGGAAATCCATTGGATAGAAGTTAATATTACATTCATTAGATCGGATATATCTAATACGATCAATCATATATTTTCTCTGTTGGATTGTAGGAAGTAAGTCAGTGACTGCATTGTTTCCTACTGGCATATAGTGGAAGTAGAAACCAAAACGAGCCCCTTTATCAGTAATCATCTTAAAGAATTCATCACTTGTGACTGCTTCTACATTATATTTTGTATAACAGATAGATGTGCCAAAGACGATACCATATTTCTTTAATAGATCCATAGCCTTCATAACGGCTGCAAAATGACCATCACCACGTCTTGCATCATTTGTTTCTGGAGTTCCTTCAATAGATAATAAGAAAGTAATATTTCCAAGTCTAACTAACTCTTTACAGAATGCGTCATCAATCAAAGTAGAATTTGAGAAGATGGCGAATTCTACATCATTATGCTTTTCAGCCAGCTTAATGATTTCTTTCTTCTTTACAAGTGGTTCACCACCAGTTAATAAGTAAAGATAGACGCCTAATTCCTTACCCTGTGTAACAATCTTATCCATATCTTCAAAAGTTAAGTTGCTCTTATGTCCATAAGTACCACTCCAGCATCCTTCACAATGCATATTGCAGGCACTTGTTGGATCAAAAAGAATGAGCCAAGGAATATTACAGTTATATTTCTTTCTGTTTTCACGAATTGTTTTTGTACCTCTAAAGAATGCTTCATAACCTAAATTTAGAGCTGTCTTTTTAATGAATTCTGGATTTGCTTCATCAATCACACTATTAATATAGTTAACCCATTTATTGTTGGGATCCTGTACAGCAATTCTCGCAGCATCATAGCTTTCCTTAGTAAATCCTTTACCATAGAACTTTTCAGCCAAGTCAATGAGCTTCAAATATTCTCCTGTACGATCCTTATCCAAACCTTTCACAATATGGTCAATCACAACTTCCATTGCTTTTCTTTCAGCAGCATGTGATACTTTATCTAATGTATTCATAATAACATCCTCTCTCTTTCACTAAATCTCATTTTAGAATGTTACGGATAAAAGTCAATGAAACTGACCACTGTTCATTTAGGCATTTTTCTAAATTTGTACAAAAAATAAACTATATATCTTACAAAAGATATGAAATGAACAAATTTTACACTATCTTCACACAAACTTTATTCAAACTAAATCACACTATTATTAGTATAATGCTAGAATTAACGCTATAATGAATATATACGGGAGGATTAAGTGTGAAAATAAAATTTGTTATTAATCGAAAAAAATAAAGACATAGTAGATATTGCTTATGAAAAAAGTAAATCAAATAGTAATATCCTAAAAATATTTAGGTTAATGATAAATTAAAATTTTTATTGTATGTTTGTGTCCGACCGACGAAGGCGGACGGAAATGGAGGAAATTATGAATATATATAAAGATAACCGAGAATTATCTTGGTTAAAGTTTAATGACCGTGTTCTTATGCAGGCCAAAGATGAAAGCGTGCCGTTAGGTGAACGTCTGACTTTTATTTCTATTTTCCAGACGAACCTAGATGAATTCTTTAGAGTGCGTATGGGATTCTTATTTGATCAGGCTTTGTTTTATCCTGCTTTAAAAGAAAATAAGACAAATATGACTTCTTCTGAGCAGATTAAAGCCTGTGAGAGAAAAGTGAAGTACTTATATAAGAAAAGAGATAAGATCTATGCAACTAACCTTGAAAAAATGAAGGAATATGGTGTAGAAATTGTAAATTATAATGATATTAAGGATAAGGAAAATAAGAAATTCCTCGAACATTATTTCACTCAAGAAATGCTTCCACTTGTATCACCACAAGTTGTTTCTAAAAGACAGCCATTCCCTTTCCTTAATAACGGTGAACTCTATATAGTTACCCAGTTAGAAAGTAAAAAGGGGAAGAGAAAGATGGGGATTGTTTCATGTTCTGCTGCTTTTGATGAAAGATTAATTGCCCTACCAAGTACCCCTGGTAAATTCATTTTAGCGGAAGAAATTGTGAAAAAGTATCTTCCTGTGATTTTTCATGGACAAACAGTAAAGAATGCTTCTATAATTCGTATTATAAGAAGTGCTGATATTGAAGAGGATGATTATTCTTTACAGGAACATGAAGATTATCGTGAAATGATGGAAACTCTTATCAAACAGAGAAGAAAACTCGCTCCATTAAGAATGGAAATGTCTCCCGGTCTAGAAGAGATAGAAGTGGATATGTTGAGACATTTCTTGGATCTTTCTAGTAGTCAGGTGTTTGAAGTAGAGAGCCCATTAGAGTTCTCATTTGTATTTACTTTACAGGATTATTTAAAGTCAAGACATCCAGAATTATTCTATAAGCGATTAGAAGCGCGTAATTCTCCACTTGTAGAAAATACTGTACCAATGATTAAACAGGTATTAAAGCATGATATACTGCTTTCTTATCCATTTGAATCTATGGCACCATTCTTAAGATTCTTAGATGAAGCAAGTCGTGATCCACAGGTGATCAGTATTAAGATGACTCTTTATCGTGTTGCAAAGAATTCTAAGGTTGTTAAGAGTCTGATTCGTGCTGCAGAGAATGGCAAGGATGTCACAGTTCTTGTAGAACTTCGTGCACGTTTTGATGAGGAAAACAATATAGCCTGGTCTAAGCAATTAGAAAGTGCTGGATGTCATGTTATTTATGGTTTAAGTGAATTAAAGGTACACTCTAAATTATGTCTTGTCACTTATCGTACTGATGAAGGTATCAAGTATCTCACTCAGATTGGTACAGGTAACTATAATGAAAAGACTTCTAAGCTTTATACAGATTTCTGTTTGATGACTTCAGAACATGCTTTTGGTGAAGAAGCCAATGAACTTTTCACTCATTTATGCTTAGGTGAAACAGATCATAATGCGAATGTATTATTAGTTGCACCACATTGTATGATTTCAAGAATCTTTGAAAAGATTGATGACCAGATTGCCCTTGCGAAAGCTGGTAAACCTGCTTATGTAGGATTTAAGTGTAATGCAGTTACAAGTAAGAAGATGATTGAAAAGCTTGTAGAAGCCAGTCAGGCTGGTGTAAAAATTCAATTAATTGTGAGAGGTATATGCTGTATCATTCCTGGTATTAAGGGTTACACAGAAAATATACAAGTTATATCTATTGTAGGACGTTATTTGGAACATTCTCGTATTTATATCTTCGGCGATAAGAATCCAGATGTATATATTTCTTCTGCCGACCTAATGACACGTAACCTAGAAAGACGTGTAGAAGTGGGTGCACCAATTCATGATCCTCGTATTAAGAAGACTATTCTTAATATGTTTGATATTATGCTTCATGATAATGTAAAGGCATCACGTTTATTAAATGATGGTACCTATAAACGTGTAAAGAATAAACAGGAGAAAATCAATAGTCAGGAATACTTCTTTAAGAAAAAAAGTATAAAGGAGGCATAATATGCGCGTTGGTATTTTAACAAGCGGAGGAGACTGTCAGGCCCTTAACGCAACTATGCGTGGGTTGGCTTTAACTCTTTATAGAAATGTAAAAGATGTTGAAATCATCGGCTTCATCGATGGTTATAAAGGATTGATGTATGAAAAATACAAAAAAATGAAGCCTAAAGATTTTTATGATATTTTAAACGTAGGTGGTTCTATTCTTGGAAATTCAAGATGTCCTTTCAAGCGTATGCGTATTATTGAAAACGGTTTTGATAAAGTCAAAGCGATGAAGAATACTTATAAGAAACTTGAATTGGACTGCTTAGTTGTACTAGGTGGTAATGGTTCTATTAAAAGTGCTAATATGTTATCACAGGAAGGACTAAATGTAATTGCATTACCTAAGACAATTGATAATGATGCCTGGGGCACAGATTATACATTTGGTTATTCTTCTGCCACAGCCATTGCAACACGTTACTTAGATGAAATCAAGACAACAGCCGCAAGTCATAGCCGTGTTTTCGTGATTGAAGTTATGGGTCATAAGGTAGGACATATCTGTTTATCTGCCGGTATTGCAGCAGGTGCTGATGTCATCCTCTTACCGGAGATTCCATATGATATTAAAGTTGTTGCGAAAAAGGTTAAAGAAACATTAAAGAACGAAAAGAACTATGCGATTATTGCCTGTGCTGAAGGGGCTATTTCTGAAGCCGATGCCTTAATGAAGCGAAAAGACTATAAAGCAAAAGTACTTGCAAGAAATGGTCGTTCTGTAGCTTATGAAGTAGCTGATGAATTAAGTCAGGAAATTGATGCTGAGATTCGTGTATCATGTATTGGTCATGCACAGCGTGGTGGTAATCCTGATAGTTATGATCGTGAAATCTCTACACGTTTTGGTGTAGAAGGTGCAAGACTCATCATCAAGAAACATTATGGTGAATATGTTGTATTACAAGGAAATCATGTCACACATATTCCATTAGAAGCCACTGCAGGTAAATTAAAATTTGTAGATACTGAAGGAGAAATCGTACAAAGCGCAAAGCTTGTAGGAATCTCATTTGGTGAGTAAACTGTTCGCAAGAACAGTTTTTTTGTGTATAATGTGAGTTAGGTGATACTATGCATAAACTAACATTTTGGAAAAAGATAGGACTTTCTTTTATTGTCCTTGTAGCTATACTTATACTGATCAATCATCAACTCAGTAAAGATACTGATACACCAAACAGACTCACTCTATCTAACCTATTTACTGTAGATATGAAGAAATCCCATGTCCCATGGATTACAACTGCAGATAATAATAAACAGGAGGCACTTGATGTAGTGAATCGTAAGATGGCGTCTACTATTAAGAATTTTATTTACAAAGAAGAAAAGAATGGTGGCTACTATTTTGTGACTCATAAAGTGATTTATAATACAGATCAGCTTTTTACTCTCAAACTTGAATTACATAAAACGCAAGCAGACAGTTATACAAAGAATGTTTATTATACAATCAACAAATCCACAGGAAAGAGTATCCCCCTTTCTGCTTATTTTAAGAATAGTGATTATAAAGATGTGATTTCTAAAGAAATCACAAGACAAATGAAAGAAGAAATGAAAAAAGACACCAATAAAGTATACTGGTGTCAAAAAAATGATAATCCTCGTTTTAAAGGTATTTCTAAGAATCAAAGCTACTATATTAATAAACAAGGTGAACTTGTTATCTGCTTTGATCAATTTGAAGTGGCTCCCGGTTATATGGGAAACCCTACATTCACAATTAAAAATGACTTACTAGACGACTACTTCAAATAGTCGTCTTTTATCTTGTGAAAACAAGATTGTGTTCTCTCTTGTAGAGATATCTTCTAAGTAATTCCTGAGCTAAAGAATCAGGCTTAATGATATTCATTGCATCTTTTAGATCATACCATTTTGCATAATCTATTTCTTCATTACATTGTAATAATTCATCTTCTACAACAACGATATATTTATTAATATATGTATTAGTACGTGCGTAGTATTCATTGTCATTGAATTCATAGGAAGAAATAGTAAGACCTGTTTCTTCTTTTATTTCTCTAAAAAGAGCCTGTTTCGCATTTTCTCCTTTTGTGACATATCCAGCTATTAAGATATTATCCTTATGTCCATATTGTTGGATGAGAAGGATTTTATCTTTTTTGGGATTGAGTACAAGCGCACTGACTGCACTATTAAACATTGGGAATCTGAATTCCTGACAGTTTGGACAATAAGGTACCATACCATCTATTCCATTTTCTTTTTCTATTAATTCATGACCACATTTCACACAATAACTCATTGATTTTCTTTTCTCCACTTCTTAATTTCATCTAATCTATTCTTATATTGTTTCTCTGCACCTTGAGTACCTGGAAGATAGTATTCCCTGTCTTTTAATGAATCGGGTAGACATTGCATATTCGTAATCTTCTCTTTTGTATCATGAGCATATTGATAGCCTTCCCCATAATGTAGTTCCTTCATAAGTTTTGTAGGAGCATTACGAATAACTAATGGTACAGGTTCAGATAATTCTTTTAAGGCATCTTTTTTAGCTGTTTCATAGGCAACATATAAAGAGTTGGATTTAGGTGCCATGGACATATAGACAACAGCCTGCGTTAATATCACTGAACATTCAGGCATACCAATATAATGACAGCTTGTATAAGCATCATTCGCAATAGATAAAGCACGAGGATCCGCTAAACCAATATCTTCACTCGCAAAACGAATCACTCTTCTTGCGACATAAAGAGGATCTTCTCCTGCCTCCAACATTCTAGCAAGCCAATATATAGCGGCATCTGGATCTGAATTACGCATTGATTTATGTAGAGCACTAATGAGATTATAATGTTCCTCACCCTTCTTATCATATAAAAGAGATTTCTTTTGTGTACATTGTTCAATAATGGTCTTAGTAACATGAATGATGCCATCCTGCTCATCACTATTATTAATAACCATTTCTAAAGTAGATAACGCATTTCTTGCATCACCATTACTAAAAGATGCAATAAGGTGTAAACAATCATCGGATATATCAATCTTCATGTTTCCAAATCCCTTAGGACTAGAAATGGCATGTTTGAGTAATGAAACAATATCCTCTTCTTCAAGTGCGTTGAGGACAAATACCTTACAACGTGATAAAAGAGCTCCATTGATTTCAAATGATGGGTTTTCAGTTGTGGCCCCTATAAGTATAATGCTTCCTTTTTCTACAAAAGGCAAAAAAGCATCCTGCTGGGATTTATTGAAACGATGTATTTCATCCACAAATAAAATTGTCTTTTCACCAAAGACACGATTGTTTTCTGCCTGCTTCATCACTTCTCTTATTTCTTTAATACCACTTGTCACAGCTGAGAAATCAATAAAAGAAGAATGTGTATGTGAAGCGATAATTCTTGCAAGTGTCGTTTTACCTACTCCTGGTGGTCCCCAGAAGATCATTGAAGAAATAGAATCAGTTTCTATGAGTCTTCTAAGTATTTTCCCTTTTCCTACTAGATGAGTCTGTCCAACAAATTCATCTAAATTATTAGGTCGCAGTCTTGAAGGAAGAGGTTCATTAAATGTTTCTTCAAAAAGTGATGTCATAAGAGTCCCCCTATGACAAAAATAGTATTACAGGATCAAGAAACTGTCAAATAAAGATATAGTTAACCATCCAATTGCTATAAAAGGACCAAAAGAAATCATCTTCTTTTGTTTTATAAAAGAGAAGATGATTCCTAAGAAACAGGCAATGGATAAGATACTTAATGTTTGATAAATACCTAAAGAAAGACTGCAGACACCTAACATCTTAATATCTCCCCCACCGAGTCCTTCTTTTCCACTTATTTTATAAAATAGATAAACAAATAGTATAAGAAATAATATGAGAATGAGAGATTCTTTGAGATATATAGTCTTAAAGCTACATAACAAGCTAATAAGAAGATATATATCAGGTATTTCATAGATATGTAAGTCAATAATAGAAATGATATAAAAGCATGTAAGAGACACGATATGAGATAAATAAAGAATACTTAACCCATCATGAATATAAAATAAGATAAATAAAAAGCCTGCAGTCAGTTCATGAACAAGCAGACTCTTATTGAGTTTATGATGACAATAACGACATTGCCCTTTAAGTAATATATAAGATAATACTGGAATTAAATCTAATACATGTAATGTATGGCCACAATAATCACAATGACTTCTTCCAAGTATTGATTCATGAGTAATATAACGATGTGACATACAAGATATAAAACTGCCAAAACAAGCACCTATCATAAATATAAGTAGTGGCATAATTTTTCTCCTTAACGATGTATAAGTGATTCAATCAATTTACTAGAGGCAATGCTTTGTGATTTATTAGGATCCTTCACTAAGCAGACCTTACGATGTGGTAATGATTGAAACAACGGGATTTCATAGACTTCTCCCTTATCTAAGTATTGTTGGGCTAGCTTTCTAGGATAGAATGCAATACCTAAATTATGAATAATAAGAGGTATAATCTGATCAGTTGTAGAGACTTCTATATCAGGATGGAAAGAAACGCCATTATCTAAGAAATATTGGTTATAGAAGTTTCTTGTTCCTGTCTGACTTGTAAGCGAAACAAAAGGTGTATCCTTGAATTCATCTAAAGAATGACGTTTTAATGAGAGTTCTTTATACTTCTTCCCACAAATAAGAATATCTTCAAAATGATCAAGTACTGAGACCTGTAATAAATGTGGTAGATCTATTGGTGTTGTAACAACAGAGAAGTCACATAAATCATTTTTTAATGATTCTAATGCTTCTGGTGTAGTATGGTTCGTGATACGCAGGCGAACATGTGGGTATTGTTCATGGAAACGTTCCAGATGATCTAAAAGGAATATACGTAATGCATTCTCACTGACACCTAAAGTGATCAGACCGCTGTTTAATTCCTTTTCTTTCTGTAATTCGCTTTCTCCTAGTCTTAAATGTTCCTGGGCAATTGCCACATGTTCAAATAAGTTTTCTCCCTCCGGTGTTAATTTAACACCTCTATTTGAACGAATAAAAAGCTTGCAGCCTAATTCGCTTTCTAAGTTATTGATATAACGGGTGATATTAGGCTGGTTGTTTCTTAACATTTCTGCTGCCTTTGTGAAGCTCTGGTATTGTGCTACATAGTAGAATATTCTGTAATAATCATAGTTTGCCATAAGCATCCTCCCATATAATAATCATATCATCAGTATATCAAAAATACTTTTTACATATTTCTGTTCATTCAGTATAATGCATTTGATTTAAATTTACAATGGAGTATGTTATGAAAGACAAACTTATTCAATGGTTTTTACGTGAAAGACAGATGTCTGAAGCTTTTATAAATAGTATCTTCCTTGCCATGTCTGGTGGCTTTCAGGATGCTTATACTTATTTTGCGCGTGGTGGTGTTTATTCTAATGCCCAGACAGGCAACGTCGTATTATTAAGCAATCATATCATGAGTGGAGAATGGATGACTGCATTAAAATATTTATTACCTTTAATCGCCTTTGCATCCGGCATCTTTATTGCGGATATTGTGCATTCTCGCTTTAAATATGCACAAAAGATGCATTGGAGACAGGGTATACTTGTACTAGAAATAGTGATTCTATTCTTTGTCGGACTCATTCCCCATCATTTAGATAACTTAGCGACTATTCTCGTCTCATTCTCTTGTGCGCTTCAGGTACAGACATTTAGAAAAGTAAGTGGTTATTCTTATGCTTCTACAATGTGTATTGGGAATATTCGTAATGGGACAAGTGCTTTGGCTGATTATACAGAAACCCATAATAAGGCCTCTTTAAGGCGTGCATTCTACTATTATGGTATCATTTTCTTCTTTGGACTTGGTGCAGGACTAGGTGGTCTATTCTCTAGAGGAATGTCCATTCATGTCATCTGGGTATCAAGTATCCTACTTATTATCAGTTTCTTTATTATGAGCCTAGAAAAACTAAGAGAGTAGGGAGATTAATCTCCCTACTCTTTTTATACGCTTAAATCATCTTATTTTCTCAAACGATTGACTGAAATAAACTGTATACCTCCAGGAATCTCCTCTATCTCTTTAAGATAGTGAGTGATATCCTGTTTACCTACAAGTGGCTTAAGTTCTTCTAGATACTTATTTAATAGTTGTTCAGGATAGTCTAATAATTCATGATAATATTCTTCAAGAATATACAAGCCAGGTGTTTGAATGACAAGATTCAATAACTGATCATACATACCTTCTTCTAAATAAATCTTATCAAGTCTTGCACGAGGAGGTAGATTCTTAAGAAGTTCATCTCTTAAAGATTCCCATTCGTCATTTGAATATTGTCTTTTTAATTCACGGTAAAAATCAATCTGTCCATCCTCTTTCACAAGTGTCCATAAAATATCTAAATAAGATTCTCTATCATTATCTTTTAAGTATAAATCTTTCAAATAAGATTGATACATCTTTTTAATAGAAGGCTTATCTGTCTTTAATGATTTCACAAATGAAATAGCTTTTTTAATATCAAGTGTACTATAGTAATCAATCAAAGATTTAGATACGACCTTATCTTCCAAATAATTTTTAAATGTATGAATAAGTATATCTATATCCATATAATCGTCCATACATTTCACAATATAACCACGAGCTGATTTAACATCAGGATGATTTCTAAAAGCTTCTTCCACACTTTCTTTAATTTCTACTTTCTTTTCCACCTGTGGTAGTTGATCTAAATATTCTGGATGAACTTTTAATATTTTCTTTAATAGTTGTTTAGCCTGCTTCTCACTTAATGCATCAATAATTGTATGTTCATCATAAACAGGATGAGTGTCTAAATAATACAAAACAGCAGCCATATGTTTACAATGCGCTCCCTCTTTAGCATAGGGACAATCACAGAACATATCATTATCATCTATTTTTACATGATAATCCTCTGTCCCATGAACAGTAGCATAGATGACTTCTCCTACTTTACGTACATGATCCACTGCCCCTTCCTGGGCATATTCATAACCTCTTTCTAATATTAAATCATCAAATAATTCTTCTTTCATCCTATCAGCTCCTTACATCAAATTATAACATATCCTTAACATTCTATACAAACATATCATTATCGTATATTATATAGAACTATAATCAGTTCATATCATCTTATAATATCATTATTGTATATTTTGAAGTCTGTTTTTACGTAATGTCACCGTTTACATTTATTAAGTACATCACCTTCACTTGATAATTATTGTATCTTCTTTTATATATATCAATATCGTATATTTTTATTGATTAATACCTATTTTATACTTATAATAATATCACTATCGTTTATAAGGAGTTTTATCATGTTTCCTATCCATACCCAGCATATTGAAAATACAGAAAATGATATGATTTATCATGATCATGATTCTTTAGAGTTCATTTATTGTCTTCATGGAGAAGTATCCTATTTAATTAATGGAGAATCAATTACTATTCATAAAGGTGAAGCCTTTATGATTAATACTCATATTATTCATGCAAGACTTTCTTCTACAGCCCATTTAATGACTGTCTCTATCGAAAGAGAAACTTTTAGTATGCATGAATCACTTTTAAGTTATTTTGATTCTTTCTTTAATCATGAGCATGCTCCTTATCTCATTATTCTTGATCATACAATACATGTATTGATTACTAAGCTCTATGGTTTACTTAATATTCCAGAAATGAATCCCTTTTTAATTCTCTCTTCTGCATCAGAGCTTGTCCATTTAGTTAGTACAATTCTTCCAGAAAGTAAACCACTAGACGATTACGATAAGATGTTAGAAATGATTCATTATTTGAGAGATCATCTATCTCAAAAGATCACCATCCAGGATATGGCAGACGCAGTTTCTATTTGTCGTTCTAGATGCTGTAGTATTTTTTCTCAATACCTTCATACTTCTCCTATGGCTTATTTAAATGAACTGCGTTTAGTACATAGCACTGAATTATTATCTAAAGATTATTCTATTGTATCTATTTCAAAAATGTGTGGCTTTAGTCGTCCTAGCTATTTTAATACACAATTTAAAAAGAGGTATCATATGACACCTCTTGAATATCGTCATTCTTCTTGAATCTTTTTGAAACAATAACTAAAAGTAAATACACAATAGAGTGCTGCAACAATCCAGGATGTCTGATCAGCACAGCATATTGCGGTATAACCAGCTATTGGTACAAATACCAATGATACAAAACATCTCGCAATCATTTCAATGATACCAGAGAATATTGCGAGTCCGGAATAGCCAATTCCCTGAGTTGTCTGGCGGCATACATTGAGAATTGAAAGAACCCAATAAAAATATCCCATATAGGCAATATATTTTGCGGATGCATCAAGGACAGCGCTGTATTTTGATGAAATGAACAACATTGAGAATATTCTACCAAATAAAATCAGTAAGATTCCTACAATCACACCATAGATAATACCTACAACAACAGTTTGTATGACACCTTTTTTGATACGATCATATTTCTTTGCACCATAGTTCTGACTTGCGAAAGTAGAAGCTGCTGTGGCCAATGCATCAAATGGACAGATGGCAAGCTGTTTGATTTTAGCTGCTGCCGCAAAGGCAGACATATAAGTTGCACCTAAAGAGTTATTGGCTCCCTGCATGACCATAGATCCAATCGCAGTAATAGAGTACTGTAATCCCATTGGAAGTCCCATACCAAGTAAATTCTTAACGATGGAAGACTTCATTACTTTATTTTCTTTTTCCAGATGTAATACTGTGAAACGTTTCTTAATGAGTATAAGACATAATATGCCACTGATACATTGCGATACGATAGTCGCAAATGCAGCCCCTGCGACATCGAGTTTTAAAATAATAATACAAAATAAATCTAACACAATATTGAGACAAGCAGAAAAAGCAAGAAATAAGAATGGTGTACGGCTATCCCCTACAGCACGTAATATACTTGAACACAGATTATAGAGTAATGTACATGGTAATCCTATGAATATAATTAATAAATATATATAGGAACGTGATGCAATCTCAGCTGGTATCTGTAATATATGAATAATTGTCATACATAATAAACAGCATCCTACAGTTAATAAAGTACCGATAATAATAGTCAATACAATGCTATGATAGATAAAATCACGCATCTTAGATAAGTTATTTCCACCAAATGACTGCGCAATAGGTATACCGAATCCACAGCATATACCAATACAAAATCCCAATACTAAAAACTGTACACTAGTAGTAGAGCCTACTGCCGCAAGTGCATTGGCGCCTAGTGTCTGACCTACTATTGCAGTATCCACAATATTATAAGTTTGCTGGAATATATTTCCTAATAATAAAGGCAATGCGAACATCATAATGAGTTTTAATGGATGTCCTTCTGTCATATTCTTTGTCATATCGTAATCCCCCCAGTGTTGAAGTATAGCACCTTTGAGCATACAAAAAAATCCATTATAAGGATTTCTTCATATAGTCTACAATTGTTTTTCCTAACTGTTCATGTCCCTTTTGTGTAAGATGGATACCATCAAATGAAAGTTCTGTAATCACATCTTCTACATCAATAAAATCTGCATGAAAGCTATCTGCAAGTACTTTTAACTTCTTATTGAGTTCTTTGCTCCTTTGATATCTTTCTTCATCATTACGTAGATAAGGTGGTGCAAGAAGTAATATATGTTCGGCTTTAGACAGGGCACGTCTTAACATCACATGAAGTCCTACTTTGATATGGTCTATAGGTTCTAAATGATCCACATTATTTGTTCCTAGCATAATAATCAATAAACCAATCGGTGCATATTGTCGTAAAGTGACATCATATAAGAATTGTCTTGGTTCAGCAAGTCTTCCATTGAGTCCTGCATTGACGACAAAATCATCCTTATAATTCTCTCTTACTATATCCACCCAGTTTATTTCATAACGTCCCCCATCAAGAGGGTTAAATCCATAAGTATTAGAATCCCCATAACATACGATATTCATAAATTTATTCCCCTTTTTTCTTATTATACAAAAGCTTTTAAAATAAAAAAACATTGAATTTATAATAATCTCTGTTTATAATGTTTTCTTGTAAAAGAACGGATGATAGTAGCGAAAGAGATTCTTTGTAAGAACACCGAAGGATGGAAGATTTCAGGTAAAAGGATCGCTATTGGACGAATCACTGGAGAGACTCATAATGAGCACCGAAGGAGTAACACTCTCAGGTAAAAGGACAGTGACTTATACTTTTCACTATTAATTCCGTCTAATTTATTAGAAGGAGTTTTTTTATGACCAAATTTTTGACACAAGTCAACAATCTCGTATGGGGTATGCCCCTTATTCTGTTACTACTTGGAACAGGTATTTATTTTACTACTCATTTAAAGTTTATTCAGTTTGTAAGATTAAAGAAGGCTTTCTCTTTGATTTTCAAGAAGAATGAAAATCAGGAAGGCGATGTATCTAGTTTCCAGGCTTTATGTACTGCCTTAAGTTCTACGATTGGAACAGGTAATATTGTAGGGGTAGCGACTGCGATTTCTGCAGGTGGTCCTGGCGCATTATTCTGGATGTGGATTTCTGCTTTCTTTGGAATGGCTACTAAATATGCTGAAGGTGTTCTCGCTATCAAGTATCGTACAAAGGATGAAAACGGACAAATAGCTGGTGGACCGATGTACTATATTGAAAAAGGTTTACACAATAAGTTTCTCGCAAGTCTATTTGCATTCTTTGGTGTAGCTGTCGCTTATTTAGGTATTGGCACATTCACTCAGGTAAGATCTATTTCCGATGCATTGCATCTTTCTTTCCACGTTCCTTATTGGATCAGTGCGATTATTCTTACTCTTCTTGTTGGTTTTATCACAATTGGTGGTATTCATAGAATTGCGGCAGTCGCTGAAAAAGTGATTCCATTTATGTGCGTATTTTATATTGGTGGTGTTGTACTTATCCTAGTAACACATCTTCCAATGATTCCTTATGTATTAAAGATAGTACTTACCTCAGCTTTTGATATTAAAGCAGTCTTTGGTGCGGGAATGGGTGTTGCGATGAAGATGGGTATTAGTAGAGGAATCTTCTCAAACGAAAGTGGTTTAGGAAGTGCTCCTATTGCCGCAGCTGCTGCACAGACTGATTCATGTGTAGAACAGGGACTTGTATCCATGACAGGTACTTTTATTGATACAATGGTCATTTGTACAATGACTGGTCTTGCAATTCTAATCACTGGTGCAAATACAAGTGGCTTAGAAGGAGCTGCAGTTACTTCACTTGCCTTTAATAGAGGACTCATTATTCCATTTATTGGTGAATATATTGTAAATATTGGATTAATCTTCTTTGCGTTTACTACAATTATTGGATGGAACTACTACGGTGAAAGATGCATGTATTATCTTGCAGGTATTCGTTCTATCAAGATTTATAAGATCATCTTCATTATTCTTATTGCGATTGGTCCATTTATGTCATTACAGTTTATCTTTATTCTTGCAGATATCGTGAATGGCTGCATGGCAATCCCTAACCTCATCGGTTTGATTGGACTTAGAAAAGAAGTCATTGCAGAAACAGAAGAATACTTCAAAGAAGAAAACACTTGTAGTATAGAAGAATTAAGCATTTAACCTCTCTATTTGAGAGGTTTTTTCATGCAAAAAAACAGGCCGAAGCCTGTTAATCGAGAGGTTTTTGATAGAATCCACCGACAAAGTTTTCTGTTGGTAATATATTGATGATGACATGAGGGTCAATACTCTTCATGAGATCAACAATATCCTGTACTTCATAGCTTGACACGACAGTATGAATCATAGTAAGAGGATGACCACTATAGCCGCCTTCACCATGAAGCATAGTCAAACCATGACGATATTGTGCAATATAAGCCTGACGTAATTCTTCAGGATGAATTGTAGTGATTTCTAAAGTCACACGTTTATATCGCTTATAGAATGTGTCAATCGTTTTAGTTGAGAGGAATTGGAATAAAATAGAATATCCCGCATGAATCCAGCCAAACATGAATCCAAATACACATAACATCAATGCATTGAAAACAAATATATATTCGAAGATTGATTTATTCATTTTATTAGATACATATAAAGCGATAAAGTCAGTACCAGCAGTACTTGCATTACCTCTTAAGGCAATCGCAATCGCAAAGCCATAAAGGAATCCACCAAAACATACATTCAAGATCACATCATCAAATAATGGATCAAATGATAATACCCTTGTGAAAATACTAAAGAAGATAACTTGTAAGAAAGAGAAGAAAACAAATTTCTTACCTATTGTCTTATAACATACAATTGCGACAGGTAGATTGAGTACAATCACAAGTGTGGAAATAGATAATGAATATCCATAAAGCATGCTGATACGATTAATTAGAATCGCAATACCTGTAAAACCACTTGATAAAAGGTCAGAAGGATTCAAAAATGTCTGAATAACAAATGTCTGTAAGAGTGCCGAAAAGAACACCGCAAAGAAAGTAATAATATATCTTTTATTTGTTTTGTAGGCTGCTGACAAGTTTTTCGACATTTTCCTGGTCCACACTTTCATAATCATTGGCATGTGTGCCAGTATAATAGCTATAAGTGACAGACTTGCCTGAAGTTGTAGGATCTTCTTCATAATCCTTACAAGAAGAATGTACCTGGGAGATACCTGTATGTTCCATTAAAGAGGATGCATTATTATAGTTCACACCACTTCCTGCAAGAACTTCAATATCCTTACCATAATTTTCTTGTAATGATTTGATCTTATCTGCTCCATCTATCGCAGTAGGCTGACCACCGCTTGTCAAAACACGATCAATGCCAAGTTCAACCAATTGAGTCATAGCATGATCTAAATCATCACAGCAGTCAAAAGCACGATGGAATACAGCCGTACGATGGTATTTATGAATAAGTTCTACAAATTCTCTTGTACGCTTGACATCAATTGTATGATCACTCTTTAAGAAACCAAAAGCGAGACCATCTGCACCATTTTCTAATAGATCTTCTGCTTCTAATAACATCTGTTTATATTCTATTTCATCATAAGTAAAACCAGCACCACGAGGTCTAACCATACAAATAATAGTCAATGTTGTTTCTCTTTTTAAGAGTTTTAATGAAGCAACAGAAGGTGTTAAACCTCCTAAATATAGAGCACTGTTTAATTCAATGCGTGTGGCACCACCCTTATAAGCACGTAGGCCATCCTTATAACTTCCACAGCATACTTCAATCATAGTTCTGTTTCCTTTCTAGATAATTGATAAAGTGTTAAAGCATAAATCTTTGCATTGGTAATAAGATCCTCTCTTGTCATCCATTCATTGGGATTATGTCCAATACCTTTCTGTCCTGGGAAAGAAGGTCCAAATGGAACAATATGAGGCATCATTTTCGCATAAGTACCACCTGTTGTAGTAACTGGAGTTCCATCATTACCCGTTACATATTCATATGTCTCTTTCATGATTTCTACCATAGGTACCTTTTTATCAAAATAAACAGGTTTAAAATGAGACACGACTTCATACTCATACCCTTCAATACGATTGAGTTTATCAATTATTTCTTCTAGTGTAATTCCTGCAGGATAACTGATAGAAAAGCTGAAATCTTCTTTAGTCAAATGATAGTTACGGATTTCTAATTGTCCAAACTCATCATTCTTATAATCAATACCAAGTCTTTCACCTTTGTTTTGTGTATTTAAGATATAGTTATTCATAAAAGTAATCAAATGATCTAGATCAGCTTTCACTTTGATAACAGCACGTCCCCTTTCAGCATAAACAACAGGATATTTACAATCTGGTGTAAAGCCGGCAATAGGTGCTTTTTCATGATCTAAATAATATTTTAAATCCTCAAATCCTGATTCTTCATCACAGCCAAAGATGATACGTACTTCTCTTTCAGGCTTTATGCCAAGTCTCTTTAAAGCAGTAAGGGCATAAAGACATGAAAGAATAGGACCCTTGTTATCTAGAATACCACGGCTATAAATCACGCCGTCTTCTTCATAAGCACTAAATGGTGGATGTTTCCAGCCTTCACCTACTGGTACAACATCTAAATGACCACAGGCACATACATAATCATCACTTTTACCATAACGAGCATAACCGATATAATGATCAACATCCACTGTTTCAAATCCAAGATCACGAGATAACTGGAGTGTTTCATCAAGTGCATGGCGTACACCTTCTCCAAAAGGAGCATCATTCACAGCCTCAGATTCTACACTATCAATACGTACAATACGCTTGATGCCTTCAATCATCTCATCTGCAATCTCATCAACAGCCTTTAATATTTCTTCATTCATTATTTTCTTACCAATGGGGCTGTTCTTGTACGCATATAATCATCAAGCCATTCCTGACTTGCTTTTTCAAACACACTATGTTCACCTTCATGCTTTACTACAAATACAGTTGGTTCAAGTTCTGGAGTTGCAACTACAAATGAGAAACCTTCAATATTTGTGGCACATCCCCATTCACCTTTATTATTCATAGCGATTAAAGACATATCTCCTGCTTCACCACGACGTTTGATTAATTCTTTAGAGAATGTATTAACAGCCTTTTCACATGCAGCCTGTGGGTGCATACCTTCCTTCATCATTCTTACGATTTCATAAGAGACACATCCCTTCATTACATCTTCACCAAGTCCTGTTGCACTTGCACCACCGACTTCACTATCAACATAGAAACCTGATCCAGATACGGGTGAGTCACCTACTCTACCAGAACGCTTCATAAATAGACCACTTGTAGAAGTCGCAGAAGTCATCTTGTCATGTTCGTCTAAGCAGACCATACCAACTGTATCATGACCAGAATAAGGTTTAATTTCTTGAGTCATTTCTTTTAATCTATTATGATAATGAATTTCAGCACGTTCAGTGAGCATGTTCTTTCTTTCAAAGCCATTCTTAGATGCATATTTTTCAGCACCTGCACCAACTAAGAAGTTGTTGACCTTTTCATGAGATAATTTTCTTGCGATTTCTACAGGATTGGCAAAGTCTTTGATTGCCCCAACACATCCTACTGAAAGAGTATTTCCGTTCATATAAGCCGCATCTAATTCAACAATCATTTCCTCGTTAGGTAATCCCCCATAACCTACTGATTTATAATATGGGAAATCTTCTACAGCCTTAACAGCTTCAACGATTGCATCTCCTGCATCCCCATGATTCTTTAACATTTCATCTGCTTTTGTAATACCTTCTAAAGCCATTCTCCAAGTAGCAATAATACCGTACATATTAATATCCTCCTTTTATTGAAAGAGGATACGTCCTCACGTATCCTCAAGTTAATTTAGAAACAATATTTAGAAGCAACAATGTCTTCGTCTTTCTGCTCACACATTGCCTTAGAAAGCTGACAGATTCCTTCTAATGATTCATTTAAACCAGTACCACCCTTCTTAGGTGTCTTGATGATATGAACCTTGTCTTTATATTCATTAATTGTCTCTTCATTTTCGATACTCATTGCAGCTATAGCATGTGAATGAGTTTTTTCGTTAATATCATAAGCGACACGTGCAGCCATGCGCCCATAGCCAAGATAGTTGAAACATGGACCACAAACAACAACATCTGGTTTAATTTTTTCTACCATTGCGCAAAGTTTACGGCTGACTTCATCACTATATGCTTCATAGAATCCATCTCCACAATATAAACAACATACAACATGTCCATTTACCTGTTTTAAGAATGGTTCCATCATAATAGCAGGTCCACATGATTCTTTTACGAGTCCTAAAGGTACCATGTGATCATCTTTAATCCCTTTACCAGACTGGATCTGGTCATAAATCATTACGATTTTCATGTTTCATCCTCCTTCTTATAGATCGTCAAAAGATAAGTCGTCTAAATCAATGTCGTCTTCTTCTTTAGCAGCCTGAGCCTGAGCTTCTTCATTTAAGTACTGCTTATCAAGTACCTTGATGAATGGCATATAGATAACAACACCAATAACGATTAAGGCAGCCTGAAGCAGTGCACCTACCCAGTTAGTGGCTAAGAAACCTGAGATAATTGGTGGCATAGTCCAAGGGATGTTGATACCTGAACAGATTGGAACAATCTTAAGAGCCATACAGAAGTATGAGATAATGATGTTTACTGTTGGCACTAACATGAATGGAATAAGCATAGTTGGATTTAATACGATTGGTAAACCGAATACGATTGGTTCGTTGATACCAAAGATACCTGGAACTAAAGCAAGTTTACCTAAGTCTGTAATACGTTTAGATTTACAGAATAATAACATTGCGATTAATAATGATAATGTAGAACCACATCCACCAAATGTAGCGAATAAGTCCTGGAACTGCTGACAGATAATATGTCCTGTACCCTGTCCTTTAGTGAAGAAAAGAATGTTTTCAGCTGATAGAGTCTGAAGAATTGGGTTAAATACAGCACCTACTACAGATCCACCATTGATACCGAAGAACCAGAATAAGTGTAAGAAGATATAAGCAACAACCATTGCCCCTAATGTGTCACCAAGGTTAAGTAATGGTGTCTGTAAGAATTCGAAGATAATCTGGAATACGTTTGTTCCTAAGAAACCAAACATTAAGTTTACTAGGAAGAAGAAAGCCATTACGAATGTTGCTGGAATCAATGCTGAGAAAGATTCTACAACTGTTGGTGGAACACCAGCTGGCATCTTGATTGTCCAGCCTTTACCTTCTACCCAAGCATAGATATGTACGCTTAAGAATGCAGTAATGATACCTACGAAGATACCCTTAGCACCAACCCATCCTAATGGGATACCAGAAAGAGTTGCTTCAATAGTTTTAGATCCTACAGCAACATTACCAGTGATTGAATATGGCATGATTAGGAACCATGACATAAGTGCACAGGCAGCACCGAAGATCTTGTTTGTCTTCATCTGACCAGCAAATGAATAAGCGATACCCATTACCGCAAATACTGCCATGATAGTGAATGTTGCATCAGATGGCTTTGATAAGAATGCAGCAAGTGTCTCACCTGTTTTCTGATTGATAATTGTTGATTCTAAAACTTTTGTCCAAGCTGTAATTGGAAAGTTTGCGATTAATAAGAAAATTGATCCTGCAATAAGTAATGGTGTTGATACTAAGAAACCATCACGAATTGACATTAAGTATTTATTACGCCCAATTTTTTCTGCTAAAGGCATTAAATACTTTTCAAGTTGTTTCATCATACTTTAAGTACTCCCTTTAATTATTATTTATTGTTTTTTTTGATTAATAGAATAGCTTTTTTAAGTACTCTTTCACCGTTCATCATACCGTAATCATCTTGGTCGATCACAGAAATAGGTATGTTTAGGTGCCCGAAGTTAGCTACTGTTTCGTCATAAAGATATTCAACCTGTGGACCAAGTAAAATACAATCAGGACAATCAGAATTAACGATTTCTCCTAATTTGTTATGAGAGAAAGCAGCCACCTTGATTGGTAGGTTATGGCTATTTGCGACTTCCTGCATCTTACTTGCAAGAATACTAGTAGACATACCTGCACTACAGAATAAATAAACCTTTTTCATCCTATTCTCCTCCTTCTAATTTTTTAATTCTTTGAGATAGTTTGATAATCTCTTCAGCCATGATTTTTGTTGTTTCAGCATTCATAAGCTGATCTTCCGCATGCATAAGAAGAATTGTTGGAACTGTCTTTTCACCACATGCTTCCTTCTGGATAAGTGATGCATGTGCTTCGTGACCTTTCACAAAGCTTTCTTCTCCTTCTTTTATTTTTGCGCGAGCTTCATCAAAATCACCCTTCTCAGCAAGATACATTGCCTGTACATAGCGTGACTTTGCGGTACCCACGGCAGAAATAATGTTAAAACTTAATAATTCTAAATCTTCCATGTGATTTCCTCCATCTCACAATTCATAGTATAAACTTATATTTATTTTCAGGTAGTGAATGCGATTTCCTCTATTTAGGAAAAATTCACTACTTTAGTACGTGCTAGATAATCATGTAATGCTAGATGTTCTTTCTTATTCACTAAACATAAAATAGCACTCACGATTGTAATCGCAAAGCCAACATACATCATTGGCTTTACTAAACTAATACCTAAACTGATCTGTAATACCTGATGTAATATTGTACTTGCAGAATATAGAACTCCTTCAATAATAATGGCTCCTAATACTTCTCTTAGTAATAGTTCTTTAAGGCCAACATCTTTACCATCACTCTTTACAATCTTAATATGACATATTCTTTTACCGATTGTCTGTCCCTTATTAATAACTAAAGGAATCACAACATAGTAGATAATGGCGCCTAGTAATGCGAATAACCCACAAATCAGTCCTAATTGATGAGGGTATTCTAATAGATTCTGGTTCTTCATTGTGCCATAAATCTTCTGTGACACAATTGCGATAGGAAATGATGTAAAAAGAGCACCAATATACCAATCTAATAAGTATGCACCAAAACGTCTTGGTAATGATGCAATAGTCTGTTGTTGTTTTTTCATATGTTACCTCACGCTGTCATCAGCTTCATAAATTGTTGATAATTGTCTGCTTCGATAAACTGCATCAGCTGGTTATAATCAATAAGTACATTGGATAACCAGTCAAAGAATGTATGCAGCATCTGATTATCCTGTTCACTAATAGATAATAAGAGAATAAGACGTACTTCATACTTTCCCCACTTAACGGGATTCTTTAAGACCATGACGGATATAGTAGAACGTAATGGCTGTACTGTAATGGCATGAGGTACCGCAAAGCCCTGCACAAAGGCTGTTCCTGCCATCTCTTCTCTTTTAAAAACATCTTCTTTATATTCTTGTGTGGCATAGCCTAACTGAATCAGATTATCACATAAATAGTTAATGGCATCTTCCTTAGATGCGATGTCTTTTTTTATAAAGAATGTTTCTTGTCCAATCAGCTTCTTTACAATATGACAGAACTGATCATGATATTTTTCTCTATCTAATTGATTCAATGCCTGGAAGATCTGACTTTCATCCTCATAGTTCACAAATAAACTGATTGATACTGTCTTAATAGACAATTCATGCTGCAAAGGTACAACAGTCAAAATCAAGTCAGGATGAAGTGATGCAATCATATTATTTTCAAAGAATGGGAATACTTTAATAATTTCCATACGTTCTCTAAAACGTGTTTCAATCTTATCCATACATGCTTTCGCCAGCATCTGATTATGGGGAATAATCATGACTACACGATATTTCTGTGTATTGATATGTCTTTCATAGGCTGTTCCAAAATGTAAAGCAAGATAAGAAATTTCATCTTCTACTAAAGGTTTACCTGTAACTTTAGAAATGACATCACTGGCATGTATCGCCATTTCAAAGACTAGAGGATATTGTCTTTTAATCTCCTTTAAATAAGCTGTTGTATTAGGTTTATCTTCTTTAATACGATCAAGCAATGATTGCATATGAATGACTAAGCTATTGTAAAGTTCTTCATCATCTCTAAAATCAATATCAAAACAATCTTTAATGTCTAATAATACTTCTTCTACTAACTGTTGTGATTCTGCTTTTAAATCTACATGACTGCCTCTTCCTTCCAATAAGAAAGCAAACTTAACGACTTCTTCTTCAACATAAGGAATACCAAACTTTTGTGATAATTCTTCAAAGAAATCCTTTGAGACACGATATTCTAAATCAATACTTGTACAATCACTCTGTGTTTCATATAAATAATTCTTATTCCTGATACGTTCAATCGCAATACCCGCATGCATCATCAACATAGGAAGACTGACATTCTTGAACTTATAATGATTATTTGCGCAGACATTCTTAAAGATTTCTACTACATCAATGAGATTAAAATCCTTCCATAAATGAGACAAGGCACTGATATTTGTGAAGTTTCCTTTGATTTCTGATTCTAATAGATGCTTATATACAGAACGCTTCTCATTTTCATTACCTTCTAAACGAATGTGGTTCTTTACACGTATCACTTTTAAAGAAGGATATTCATTGAGTATACGTCTGATATTTCTTAAGTCATTATCAATCGTATAACCACTGACATAAATACGATCCTGTAATTCAATGAGATTGATTTCCTGTTTAAACAATAATTCCTTAATGATCCAAGATACACGTTCCTGAGATGTCTGAGGAATGACTGACTTTGTCGTAATTCCTTTGACACTTGTCAGCATCTCGTCTAAGTGATAACCTTTACGACGATTGGCTTCTATAAGAGTACATTCATACTCTTTATTAATATGCTCAATATCAGAACGGATTGTACGATCTGATACAGACAACATAGAAGCAAGCTCTTTGCCTGTCACCCATTCATCATAATCATGAAGGATATCTATAATACGCTGCTGTCTATTATTCATCCGTATAACCTCCTGTACCTTCATTGTAATGGTTTACTGTGCTTTATGCATTCAATTTTGCTTCCTAAGTGTTAGGAAATGAAAAAGAACCTTTCGGTTCTTATAAGTCAATAATATCTAGAATATCATAGGCTGCCTTCAACATCTTTGGATGAAAGTCCCCTTCTCCTGATTCATCCACAACTCTTTGAAGTTCTTTAGTAATCTCAATAAAGTCATCTTTCAGGAAAGGACCTCTTGTACATAATAAATCAAATGTCTGATTCCAATAGAATAAATGATACCCACTAGAACGGTAGCCATGACTCGCATAAAACTTAGTACGTCTTAAACGCTGTTCATAGTTATCTGCTTGATCATCTAAAGGTTCCATATCCAATACAATCTGCCTTTGATAAAGATCATCCATCAACTTTAAAGTACGTCCTCCATACCCACGAGAACGAAGTGATGAACAGATTGCAAGATAGAACAAATAAACACATGTATCAGATGTCATTGTCATAAAGAAACCTACAAATGTGTCTTCATCATAAACACCATAAAGATCGGATATACCTGTATGAGATAAATCAATCATTCTTTCTATAGAAACACGTTCTTCCTTAGGAAATGCTTCATTATTAAGATCTTCTAATTCCTTAAAGTTCTCTGTAATTCTTTTAGCCGTTAACGCCATAGATTATCCTCCATTAATATGACTATTCTATGCTGTTTTCTTCTTTTTTTCAAATGATTACGCTATAATGGTTAGAAAAGAAAGGATGTATCTATGCTTACATATAGTTTCGATGAAAATAACCATAAATCTCTCTACCAGCAATTATATACATTTATCAAAAATGATATTCTAGAGGGACATCTGACAGCAGATGAGAAGTTACCTTCTAAGCGTACATTTGCGAAAAATCTAGGTATTAGTATTATTACAATAGAGAATGCCTATGCGCAGTTAATGGCTGAAGGATATATTTATTCTTTACCTAAGAAAGGCTTTTATGTATCTCCTATTAATAATAAGACACCCCTTATTCCTGCCAAGATGATTCATAAACCTTCTATTAAGAAAGAATCCTATTGGTGTGATTTCTCTTCTAATCAGACACCAGCCCATTTGTTTCCTTTCACTACATGGTCTAAACTTATGAAGGACGTATTAAATGAACACCAATCAGAACTAATGGTTAATCCTCCAGTAGGTGGTATTTATGAATTAAGAGAAGCGATTTCTCATCATTTAAAAGAATTCAGAAATATGGATGTTGAACCTGAAAGAATCATTATCGGTGCGGGTACTGAATATTTATATGGACTACTCGTACAATTATTAGGTTTAGATCTTGTCTATGCCGTAGAGAATCCTGGTTATAATAAAATACTAGATGTTTATTCTAGTTTGGGAGCAAAATGTGTTCCTATAGATATGGATGAGCAGGGAATACTAGTTAACCAATTAGAAGATTTAGATGTAGATATTGCGCACATCTCTCCTTCTCATCATTTCCCAACTGGTATTATTATGCCTGTATCTCGACGTTATGAATTACTTGGATGGGCAAATAAGAAGGAACATCGCTATATTATAGAAGATGATTATGACAGTGAATTACGTTTAAGTGGACAGCCTATTCCTGCCCTGCAAAGTATTGATTTAAGTGAAAAAGTCATTTATATGAATACCTTTACTAAGACTCTTGCCTCTACAATTCGTATTAGCTATATGGTGCTTCCTCATCATTTATTAGAACGCTATAATAAGAAGCTCTCTTTTTATGCCTGTACAGTCTCTAACTTCGAACAATATACTCTTGCATCATTTATTAATGAACATTGTTTTGATAAGCATATTACTAAATTACGTAACCATTATCATAATAAGCGTGATGCGATTGTGAAGATGTTAGAAGAAAGTAGTTTAAAGGATATGATTACTATTTCCAAGGAAGATGCAGGTCTTCATTTCCTTATTACGATTCATACACATATGTCTGATGAAACACTTATCAATAAATTAAAAGAAGAAGGAATCCATCTAAGAGCTATTTCTCATTACTATCTTAAGAATATACCTCATACATCACATACCTTCATCATGAACTACTCTTCTATCGATTTAGATAAATTACCACAGGCTATAGAAATATTAGAAAAAATACTTTATTGACATATTTCTTAAAATATATTAAAGTAAGTCATGCAAAAAAAAGAATATTGATTTAGGGTATTATTGGAAACGCACAAGCATAGCTTGATAACGAACAACACTTATATTAAGTGTTGTTTTTTTGTGTAATTTCAAGAAAGGAGCATTTTTCCAATGCCTAAAACATTTAAACAAAATTTATTATTTACTGCGATGATGTCATTCTTAATGGTGTATGTCATGATTCTCTTCAACATCTCATTAAATATCGGAGTAATGACAAACCGGGTCTTTTTACTTGCCTTCCGCGAAATGATTATCATGCGGCCTGTCGCTTTCTTTTTAGAACTACTTGTTGTAGATTCTTTAGCTCATAAGCTTGCTTTCTGTTTTGTACAGCCTACAGATCGTCCTATTGTGATTACTCTTGCAATTTCATGTATGATTGTTTGTATCATGTGTCCATGCATGAGTCTAATCGCAACTGTATTATTCAAGAACATCAATGCTTCAGTCTATTTCCAGACAACATTCGTCAACTACCCACGACCTAAAGGTCATGGGCTTGTAACTGCCCAGTCGTACTAACGGTTTACACCTCCGACCTTTACCCCCAATAGATATTACTATCTAAAGTGGCGTTACATCATAGGGTGGTTGACAGCACCCTTTGCAGCAGAGTTTACTCTGCTACAACTGTATTAGGTACTTGGCTATCTGCAAGATAGTCTATTCCCATACGATACAGATTCATAGCTCCAATGCGGTCATCATTAGATTTATAGCCACATTTTTTGCAGGTAAACAGATGTATCTTCTTATTGCGGTTAGACTTTTCAACATGTCCACAGCAAGGGCAGCACTGGCTTGTATAGCGAGGGTCTACCTTAATAACAGAAGACTGATTCTGTTTTGCTTTGTAGATTAGTTTCTGCTCAAGGTCATAGAAAGACCATGACACAGAAACATAACGATATTTTGTTTTGACACGTTCTGTAGCATTACGAATACCTGACAAATCTTCCAATACAAAGAGAGTGTGCTTTGGGTTGTTTTCAACGAGTGCCTTCGATACCTGATGGTTAATATCCTGCATCCAACGGTTTTCTCGCTGATCGATAGCTTTTAGTCTTCGTCTTGAGGATGGCGTATGTCGCATTTGGAGTTCTTTACGAAGCTTGGAATAGTTAGCACGTTTCTGTTTAATAGCTTTGCCACTAACAAATCCAGACTTATGCTTGCTGTCATAAGTTGCAACAACAAAGTTAATACCTAGTCAATACCTACAACGTTGCAGATATCAGAAATATTACTTTCTTCAACCTCATAGGTAACTGGTATGTGCAGATAGTATTTACCATGCTTACTTATAAGTCTGGCAGTACCAAACTTATAAATCGTATGATCGAAATACTTAGACATTCCATCTGAAAAATAAGATAACTTTACACGACCATTAAGCGTATTGATTGAAAAACGGTTTTGTGTTAAGGAATAATCTCTGTTCCATACCAGGTCGTACTGAGGCTTTTTGAACGATGGTTTAATCCACTCATTCTGATTTTCAAGAATGGTCCTATATCTGGCGATAACAGTCTTCAGAACAGACTGCGCCATCTGCGATTTAAGGTTAAACTTTTCTCGTAAAGTAGAATACAAAGCTTTATTGAGTGAAAACTGCTTTAAGTCATGAGTGCGGAATACATAGTCTGAAACATAATTACAGGCATTACGATAAGCAGACATAGTCTCATCAAGCAAAAACTTATCTGTTTCAGCTGCGATTATTTGAATTTTAGCTGTAATAGTCATCTGTTCCATAGATGTACTCCTTTCATAGATATTTCACTATATGTTATATCTAAATTATATCTAATTTACAGCGAAATATCTATATTTTGAGGTGAACTGTGGATAGTAGATACAATCGTCATAACAGACGAAAATACAGTCTGAAAGTACATATAGTTCTAGTAACCAAATACCGTAAACAATTACTCAACGATTCTATCGCCGATGATATTAAACAAGAGATTCTCGATATAGCTAATACTCGTGGATACGAAATTATTGCGATAGAAACTGACAAAGACCATATACATTTCTTATTAAGTTACGATACAGCAGATAGAGTTTGCAATATTGTCAAAATTGTAAAGCAGGAAACAACATACCACTTATGGCAAAGGTATAGTTCGGTCTTATCAAAACAGTATTGGAAGGAAAAAACATTTTGGTCAGATGGTTATTTTGCTTGTAGCATTGGAGAAGTGACATCAGCAACTATAAAAAAATATATTGAAAGTCAGGGATAATAGATAACGATTTACGAAAGGATTTATTTATGAATAAGGTCAGTTTTAAAACTGACCTTATTTTTTTAGTCGATAACTGAGTATTTATATAATGTCAGAATGTATGTATAGTGTTATTCATCAAAGGGGGAATTTTATATGAAAGAAAATAAAACATTACAAATTGCAGTAACAGGATTGATGGCGGCTTTAGCTTATATCGCCTTCACATTCCTACAGATCAAGATTCCAACACCAGGAGGAACTACTTCATTCCATTTAGGGAATACATTCTGTGTATTGGCTGCATTATTATTAGGTGGTGTTCCTGGTGGAATTGCAGGCGCAGCTGGTATGGGTATTGGTGATTTACTTGATCCAACTTATGTAATAGTTGCACCAAAGACATTTATCTTAAAGTTTGGTATTGGGGTTATTACAGGTCTAGTTGCACATAGAGTATTCAAGATTCAAAAACTAGAAGGTAAGCAGTTAGTGATTGGTGTAGTCGCTTCTACATTTGCAGGTTTATTATTTAATGTGATTGCTGAACCACTATTCTCTTATTTCTATACTTCAGTATTACTTGGTGCACCTTCTAAAGCGGCTTTAGCTCTTGCATCTTGGAATGCAGTGACTACTATCACTAATGCAGTAATTGCGATTGTGATTTCTTCAGCACTTTATTTAGCTTTAGCACCTACATTTAAAAAGAGTGGTTTATTAGATAAATTACATACAGTTAAAAAAGATTAATTAAAAAAGGACTCCTATGAGTCCTTATTTTAGTTTAAGGCCATCTTTAAAAGCACGCCCAACAATCTTTCCTAAACCTACATATTGATTATTGAATGGATCAAATGTGATAGGCTTTACTTTAGATACATCTACTCTTCCTGTTTCATCTAAGACACGTTCATCTACAGATACATTAACAATTTCACCCTTCATAATTTCTGTATCTAAATCATAGTCCTTGAGACGACATTCTAGACATATAGGTAATTCATTGATAATAGGTGCATGTACTTTACTGGATGGCGTATAAGTAAAACCTGCTTTTTCTAGTTTATTGGGTTCCTTATGCCCTGATACAACGCCCACATAATCACACTCTACTACATGATCTTCATCTGCAATACTGACAGTAAAAGCCTGTGTTTTTAAGATGTTCTGGACTGTTTTATGTCCGCTAGAAAGACTCAATGAAATTTCCATTGTATCGCTAATACCACCCCATGCTGCATTCATTAAATCAGGATGATCATTCTTATCAAAACTCCCAATCATATAGACAGGCTGTGGATAAGTAAGTGCACGTGCACCAAAATCTTTTCTCATTTCTTTTTCCTCCTTTTTAATATTTTCATAGCAGTTTGATAAAGTGCATCATCAGAAAGATTATTGATTCTTTCAGCTTTTATATAAGTAGGATAATCATCAATATCAGGATCATCACCGCATATATCAATCCCAATTACTTCACAGTTTTTTAAGAAGTGAGCTAATACATCCTCTAACATCCCCAGTGACATCTCTCCTTGATTCCAGTTCGTCATAGCATATCTTTCATCTAAGACATCCTTATCTATAGAAATATAAACAGGATATTTCGTTTCAAGAGGAATAGTAACACCTTGCTCAAGTTCTTCTATACTGAAACTTAATACTTTATTCCGTTCCATTGATTTCAAATCATGTTTACTTGGTCCTATTAAATATAAACGATGAAGAGAAGGGTTTTGTAAAGCTTTTTTAGCCCAGTTTCCACAGCTGAGCATATCTCCTACAATAGAAGACTGCATGTCTGTATGGTGATCAATCAAAACAAGATCAAAAGGTTCATGAATAAAATCAGTCATCAATTTAGTGATGTAATGATAATCGCCTGAATCAATAAAATGAATACCAGAAATACCATTCTTGCTTATCATCTCTTTTAATTGTTTTTCTGCATGTTGATCACAGAATAAACGTGTTCCTTCAATGTCACTACAATCATAATAAGTTAACTGTGGATAATCCCCTTTATAGGAATGAGTAAAATCAAATACATAGTTATGCATCTTTATCACCTGTAGGTAATTATAATCTTTATTTAGCACTTGTCAAATCCGACTGCTAAAAAAGAGATAGCTGCAGCTATCTCTTGAGTATTATAATTCTTCACCGTTTGTTTCAATAACGTGTTTATACCAATAAAATGATTTCTTCTTACTTCTAGAGAAGTCCCCTTCATGGTTATTATTATAGTTAACATAGATGAAACCATAACGTTTATCATATTCACCAGTAGAAGCAGATACAATATCAAATGGAGACCACATAGTATAACCTAATAGGTCAACACCATCATAAGTGACTGCATCTCTCATTGCTTCAATATGTGCCTTTAAGTAATCAATACGATACTGGTCATCTATAGTACCATCTTCTTCTTTCTTATCATAAGCACCAAAACCGTTTTCTACAATCATCATTGGAAGTTCATAACGATCATAGAACCAGTTTAAGCACCAGCGTAATCCTAATGGGTCAATCTGCCATCCCCAGTCAGAAGCCTTTAAGTATTCATTTCTTACAAAGTCTTCACTAAAGTAATCAAATGTCTTTTCATTACGTCCCTGATACTTAGTTGCGAATGACATGTAATAAGAGAATCCAATGTAATCTACTTTACCTTCACTTAAGATCTTCTTATCCTCTTCAGTAATGAAATCATATCCTTTTCTTTCAAACTTCTTTAAGATATAGTTTGGATAATGTCCTCTTGCATGCACATCAGCAAACCAATATTTCTGATGCATAGCACCTAAGGCATTCATCATATCTTCTGGTTTTGGAGAAGCTGGATAAACACCATTCATACCAATCATACAACCAACCTTTAAGTCAGGATTGATTTCATGAGCCGCCTTAACTGCAAGTGCTGAAGCGACTAATTCATGATGTGCTGATAAATACATTAAATATTCAGCATCATCACCTTCTTTTAATAATACAGCACCTTCCTGGATTAAGTTATGCTGAGTCGGATCAGCCTGGTTATTGATTTCATTAAATGTCATCCAGTATTTTACTTTATGCTGATATCTTTCAAAACATACCTTTGCGAACTTCACAAACATATCAATGGCTTTACGATTTCTAAATCCTCCATATTCTTTTGCGAGTGCCCAAGGTAATTCAAAATGTGATAATGTGATGATTGGTTCAATACCATATTTTAATAATTCATCAAATACATCATCATAGAACTTTAAACCTTCTTCATTAGGTGTTTCTTCATCTCCTCTTGGGAAGATTCTTGTCCAGGCAATAGAAGTTCTAAATGCCTTGAATCCCATTTCAGCAAGTAATGCGATATCTTCCTTATAATGATGATAGAAGTCTACACCTACATGGTTTGGATAATCTTCTCCAGGAAGAACACCATCTGTTAAACGTCTAGGTGCTCCTGTTAAGTTGTCCCCCGCTGTTTCTACATCTGTACAGCTGATTCCTTTTCCGCCTTCCTGCCAGGCACCTTCACACTGATGAGCAGCTACTGCGCCACCCCATAAAAAGTCGTCTCTAAACATTGTCTTATCTCCTTTTCTCTTTCTAATAATTATAAATAGAAATGAAAATGATTTCTATAATTTTCAGAAATAGAGAACAAACTTTCGTAAAAATGTTTCATCTTTACATTGTTTGTTCAAAAATTCACAATAATTTTGTAACATTTTTTATGAAAGCGTTGCATTTTATTTATATAAGATGTAATATAGCACTATCAACCAAATAAAAAAAGGGGAGCTGACGCGACGGCTGAGAAGAAATACGATCGGATTTCGACCCATAAAACCTGATACGGATAATGCCGGCGTAGGAATTTTGTTTTTTTTAGGTATACATGCTCAGGTATACCTTTTTTTATTGTCAAAAGGAGGACTTATATGAGTTACACAACACAAATGGATGCTGCTAGACAGGGTATTATTACACCTGAAATGGAAATTGTAGCCGCAAAAGAATCTATGGATTTAGAAGTATTACGTGAACATATTGCGAAAGGACATGCTATTATTCCATGTAATAAGAATCATACTTCTATTGATCCGAGTGGTATTGGTTCAATGTTGAAGACTAAGATCAATGTGAACCTAGGTATTTCTAGAGACTGTAAAGACATGGATGTAGAAATTGAAAAAGTGAATAATGCAGTAAAGATGGGTGCTGAATCTATCATGGACTTAAGTTCTTATGGTGATACACGTACTTTTAGAAAGAGATTAACTAAAGAATGTCCTGCCATTATTGGTACTGTCCCTATTTATGATGCTGTTGTTTATTATCATAAGGCTTTAAAAGATATTACTGCAAAAGAATGGTTAGATATTGTTAGAATGCATGCTGAAGATGGTGTGGATTTCATGACTATTCATTGTGGTATTAATAGAGCTATGTATGAACGTTTTAAGAATAATAAGCGTTTAATGAATATTGTTTCTCGTGGTGGTTCTATTATGTTTGCCTGGATGGCTATGACTGGAGAAGAAAATCCATTTTATGAATATTATGATGAAGTCTTAGATATCTGCCGTGAGTATGATATTACTATGAGTTTAGGTGATGCATGTCGTGCTGGATGTTTGGCTGATGCAACTGATGTGGCTCAGATTGGTGAATTAGTGACTTTAGGAGAATTAACACAGCGTGCATGGGATAAAGATGTGCAGGTGATGATTGAAGGTCCTGGGCATATGCCTTTAAATCAGATTGCCGCTAATATGGAAATCCAGAAGACAATCTGTAAAGGTGCACCTTTCTACGTATTAGGCCCTTTAGTTACTGATATTGCCCCTGGTTATGATCATATTACTGCCGCCATCGGTGGTGCTATTGCAGCCACTTATGGTGCATCATTCTTATGCTATGTCACTCCTGCAGAACATCTTCGTCTGCCTAATCTAGACGATGTTAAAGAAGGTATTATTGCATCTAAGATTGCCGCACATGCGGCAGATATTGCGAAAGGTATTCCTGGTGCCATGGAATTAGATAATAAGATGGCATGTGCAAGAAAGAAGCTGGACTGGGAAGAAACATTTAAATACTCAATTGATCCAGAAAAAGCAAGACGTTATCGTGCTGAAGCAGCACCTGAAAAAGAAGATACATGTTCTATGTGTGGTAACTTCTGTGCTGTTAAGAATATGAATCGTATTCTTGATGGTGAAATTGTAAATATCTTTGATGAATAAGAAAAAAGGCGTAACTCGTATATATGAGCTACGTCTTTTATATTAGTCTAAATCAGCACCATTAGATTCGCAGACTTTCTTATACCAGAAGAATGAATCTTTCTTGCTTCTAGAGAAGTCCCCAGTTCCATCATCATGTCTATCTACATAGATGAAACCATAACGTTTTGCATACTGTCCAGTACCTGCAGATACTAAGTCGATTGGTCCCCAAGTTGTATAACCGATTAGTGGTACACCATCTTCGATAGCTTCATCCATTGCTTTAATATGATCTCTGAAGTAATCAATTCTATAAGTATCGTGTACAGAGCCATCTTCTTCTACCTTATCGAATGCACCAAAACCATTTTCTACAACCATTAATGGTGTATGAGGATAACGGTCATGTAGGATATTTAATGTATATCTTAATCCATCAGGGTCAATCTGCCATCCCCAGTCAGAAGCCTTTAAGTAAGGGTTCTTAGCACCTGTTGCAAGGTTACCATTTGTCTTTTCAGCATTTTCATCAACTGTTACACAGTTAGACATATAGTAAGAGAATGTATAGAAGTCTATGACACCTTCTTTAATGATCTTCTTATCTTCTTCAGTAATAAATGAAGTATCAATACCATGATCCTTGAAATATCTGAACATATATGTTGGATATTCACCACGAACTTGTACATCCCCACAGAAGTTATTCTTGAAGTTATCTTCATTAAATGCTGCAAGAATATCTTTTGGATTTGGTGTTAATGGATATAAAGTTGTATGAGCAATCATGTTACCAATCATGAAATCAGGATTGATCTTATGACCTTCTGTCACAACTAATGCACTTGCAACGAACTGATTATGTAATGCTTCAAATGTCTTCTGAGGGTTAGATTTTAATTTGTTTAATGGAATACGTTCATCAGAGTTAACATCTTCTGGATCCATGATACCTAAACCATAAAGGTCACCTATTCCACCTTCACCCATACATGCGATATTGATTTCGTTGAATGTTAACCAGTATTTAACCTTATCCTTATAACGTTTCATACAAGTAGTTGCATACTTAACGAACATATCAATCACTCTTCTATCAGAGAAACCATTGTATTTAGTCACAATGTTCCAAGGAATTTCATAATGACATAATGTAACTAAAGGTTCAATATTGTGTTTCTTACATTCGTCAAATACCTTGTCATAGAAAGCTAAACCTTCTTCATTAGGTGTTTCATCATCACCATTAGGGAAAATTCTACCCCAGTTGATTGATAATCTGAATACATTCCATCCCATTTCTGCAAATAAAGCAATATCTTCAGCATAATGATGATAGAAATCAATTGCTTCATGGCTTGGATAGAACGCAGTCTTATCAGTCTTTGGTAAGAATGTTCTTGGAGTATTTACATCTCCACCAAGTAACATATCTGGTACTGATAAACCTTTACCATCTTCTAAATAAGCACCTTCACACTGATTGGCAGCAACTGCGCCACCCCATAAAAATCCTTTTGGAAAACCCATTTCCTTTACCTCCGTTCATCTTTTCTGTATGTATTATATACATAATAAAAATCATTATAATTAATTTTCATCAAATGAAAACGATTTACACCATATGAAAATTATCAAAAGTTATTATTTAGAATAAATCCCCTCTTTTATGTTCTCCCATATTAGACATAATACACTCTTGATGTTGCTTATGAACAATATCCCATACATACTCCATGCCTGTTGCAAGTGGCTGATTTAGAAAATCTTCTTTATTAATCCAATAAACCTCTCCTTCATCACTTGAATGAAGAACTCCTTCATACTCACTTGCCTTATAGACTAGAATAATATTATGAATAGAATGCTTATACCAATGATATAAACCACATAAATATGGATTCTTAATTGTAAGACCTGTTTCTTCTTTCACTTCTCTAATCATAGCATCTTTGAATGTTTCTTCTTTTTCTACATGACCACCAGGAAAAGTAATACCTGTGTAGGAATCATTGACTTTATTCTGAACTAAGACATGTCCTTTATCATCTTCAATCATACACATATTCATTAAACAGACATTTTCCTTACGACGCTTCTTTACACCTTTAAACTCAATTGCCTGTGCTGGGCATATTTCTAAACAGGTCCCACAATGAAGACATTGTGCGACATCTATTACTTCATTATGAATACAACATTGAGGACAAATAGTCTCACATTTGCCACAATGAATACAGCAATCAGTAATGGTATAACAAACAGCATGTTCCTTACTATTAATAGTAATAGGTGCTCTTTTAATATGTACTGGATCACTGATATCAAAATATTCGCCAGATGCTTCATATAAACAAAAGACATCCAATGCCTTTCTTGTATCTTCTGGATAGATAGACTGCATATAAGTATTCTTTAAGAAGATCTCATCTAGCTTATGAGACCCAATATTCTTAACCTTACCACTTAAACTAAAAGAAACTTTTCCTTTAAGTCCTGTTAAGGAAATATACTCCTGGTCCATCAGTTCCTGATAGAAACTCTTTCCTCTTGCAGTTAAGAAGTAAATCCCTTCTTTATCATACAACATTAAGTCGATGATTCGAGTGATAGGTCTACCCTCACTATTAATAGTTGCCATTGTGACTGAATGAATATCTTCAACAAGTAATTTGATATAATCCATAAAAATACCTCCAGATATTATTTTATAACATAAAGAAAAGAGAGTCTATTACAGGCTCTCTACATACTCTTCTAAACATAGATTTTTCTGATGCATCTTTAAGGCATCTTTCTTACCTACATAACGATAATGCCATGGTTCATGCTTAATATGTGTTATAGATGTTTTGCTCTTAGGATACCGTTTCACAAAACCATATTTATATGCATTTCTTTCTAACCATCTATAAGCAGACTGATTGGTTGTATAACGGTAATCCCCTACTATATCCACTGCAAGCCCTAATTGATGTTCACTTGTACCTGGGGCTGATACATAATTTAATGCATATCTTCTTGCAAGAATCGTAAATAATCCTTTACTCTTATAATAATCTGTACGATTATCTAAGATTTTCTGTTGCGAATGAGATGATCGATATCCTTCATTCACCTGCATATAAATATCATCTTTTCTTGCAGCTCTAAACATTTGTGATAATTCAAGCACAATACGTGAATCTACTTCTTTCCCATTATCTAGCTTTGTAAGAATCACCTTATAGTTATCTGGTATTCTATTTGTATGATTAACAAGCATAAGATTCCAGCCATGATTTGTAGAAGCATCATCTATAAAAGTATCTGAACGAAATATAATATATCCTGATAATATGAGTAATAGAATTCCTAGAACTAAAAGACATTTCTTGAATAATCGCATTTCTTTTCACCTCACAATAGTTATATCGTGAAATGTTGAAAAGAAACATCTCAAATTCCTTACAAAAATATTAAGATTTACTTACATGATTATAGTTTTTGGTGACAAAAAGCCGCCTAGAAAGATGGCTTATTTCTTACGTTCATGAAGATCACTTAGATCATATGGTGTTTCCTGGTAAACATAATAGTTCAACCAGTTAGAGAATAAGAGATAGGCATGTGAACGCCATTTTACTTGTATTTCCTGAGACGGATCATCATCAAGATAATAGTTTTTAGGTAGTTCTGCAATGACATCTGGTTTCTCTTTGTCACGCTTATATTCTTTATCTAATGTATCTGGATCATATTCAGGATGTCCTGTCACAAAGAACTGAGAACCATCCTTAGAAGCCACTAAATAGACACCTGCATCATCACTTTCTGCAAGTATATCTAAGTTAGAATTACTTGCAACATCTTCCTTTAAAACAGTTGTATAACGTGAATGTGGTGCATAGAACTGATAATCAAAACCTCTTAAAATCTTTCTTCTCATCTTTCTTTGATTAGTATGATGACGATATACACCAGTTAATTTATGCTTCAATAAGTACTTATCAATACCATAATAATAATGTAAAGCAGCCTGTGAAGCCCAGCAGATAAAGAAAGAACTAAAGACATGTGTCTTGGCCCATTCAAGGATTTCACATAGTTCATTCCAATAGTCTACTTCTTCAAAAGGCATCTGTTCTACAGGAGCACCTGTAATAATCATACCATCATAAGAATTCTCTTTAATATCTTTAAATGTCTTATAGAAAGTAAGTAAATGTTCCTTAGGGACATTCTTAGAATCATGTGTAGACATATGAATAAGTTCTACTTCAAGCTGTAATGGTGTATTAGATAATAATCTTAATAATTGTGTTTCAGTTGTAATCTTTAAAGGCATGATATTTACAATCAAGATCTTTAAAGGTCTAATACGCTGCGTAGTCGCACGCGTCTGGTTCATCACAAAGATGTTTTCAGCTGTTAAAACTTTATATGCTGGTAAATCATCTGGTATATTAATTGGCATAAAAATTCCCCCTATCTATATGCAAGTAATTCATCAAATGCATCAATAATAAAATGATCTGTCATCCCTGATAAATAATCAATAATACTCTTTTCTAAAGCAAGTGAATCATTCTCAAAGTCATAGACTATATGATTTTGATAACGTTCATCATGAAGTAATGTACTATAGCGTATCAACCATTTAATATAATGATTAATAATGAGTGGATAACGTTCTGCATCTTTTTTTAAGTCTAAAACAAAATTGTCATGTTGTCCATACTCATATAAGAAAGAAAAGAGACTCTCTAAAATCAATTGTACATATTGCGTATGAATCTTAACCTTCTTTATTTCATAGATCTTTTGATAATTAAATTTCATAAATATCTTCATGATTTCAAAAGCTTCATCCGATAAACCAATATATTCCTCCGTACTATTATGAATCACATCTTGAATAAAGTAATTGACCACTGTTCCATTATTGATTGCTTTAAATAAACCTGGAACAACTGTATTAATTTCTTCTATTAAGCTTTTCATATCTTCTTCATTAAGTATATGTAAGTTCCATGCATCCTCTATATCTCTCGCCAGATAAGCTATCTTATCACTGATTTTTACAACACACCCTTCTAGAGTATAAGGTTGATAGAGTCCTGGTGATTTGAAGTCTTTTAAATCGATTTTTTCATCTCTAGGTTTAATTCTTCTTTGATTCACTTCGCCACAATGGGCTATAATGCCATCTCTCACTGCATAAGTCAGATCAAGATTATGTTCAATATGTTGATCATCCTCTAATAAACATAAATCATCTATGAGATGAAGGCTATTCTTTTCATGCCAGAAAGGCTCTAAACCATGTTTTATAGACAAAGAAGATAGAATCTTTTCTCCTCCATGACCAAAAGGGGCATGTCCTAAATCATGTCCAGCGCTTATAGCACGTGTAAGTTCAGTATTAAGACCTAATTGATAGGCGATTGTATAGCTAATAGATTCTACTAGATTCACATGTTCAGCACGTGTACATATATGATCATTATCAGGTGCAAAAAAGACCTGTGTCTTATGTTTTAAACGTCTATAGGCTGTAGTGAATATTATACGATTATAATCTCTCATAAATGGTGTTCTAAAATCACCTTTTCTTTCATATAACTGTGACTTTCTTTCTGTGCAGTCATTATATTTTGGATTTTCTTTATTCATCGCTTTCATGAAATCACCTCAAAAAAATTATAGCACAAAAAAAAGGCGCCTAAGCGCCTTAAGAAATTATTTAGATAATAATGATGCAGCTGCTTCATCAACGATGATGATTGCATCTTCATGTTTCTGAAGAATAGAAGCTGGTAGATCTTCTGTTACTGGTCCTTCAACTAAGCCTTTAACTGCTTTAGCTTTTCTTTCACCAGTCGCAATTAATAAGACCTTCTTAGCTTCCATGATATTAGAAATACCCATAGTTATTGCATGAGTAGGAACAGCACTTAAATCACCATTGAAGAATAGTTTAGCGTTATCTTCGATTGTGCTCTGCTTTAATGCAATGTAGTGAGTCACTGAATCAAATGATGTACCTGGTTCATTGAAACCAACATGTCCATTAGAACCTAATCCTAATAACTGGATATCTCTTGGATTTTCAGCTAATAATGCATTGTATTCATCACATACTTCTTCGATTGAACCCTTACCCTTAGGAACATTGATATTATTCTTATCGATATCTAATTCATTGAATAACTGATGGCACATGAAATAGTAATAACTCTGTGGATGATCCTGTGCTAAACCATAATATTCATCTAGGTTGAATGATTTGATATCTTTGTAGCTTGTTCCATTATTCTTATGATCTTCTCTCATTAATTCATAAAGACGGATTGGTGTAGAACCAGTAGCTAGGCCAAGGTTTGCGTTTGGTTTATTTTTGATAACATCAAGCATGATTTCTGCTGCTTTCTGACTTGCTTCTTCATAATCTTTAGTAACAATAACTTTCATATTATTATCCTCCTGTTTACACTTATATATTATACTCGTTATCCCTATTTGTAAAGCAATATTTTCATTTTGTGAAATTTTCTTTATTTATTTTAAAATATATTAGCATAAATTATCTGATAGCGAAACAGAGATTAAAGAGTGATCTGGTAACTAGAATAAATCTATTTTTCACTATTAAAAAAGTGAATAAATGACCCTAATTGGCTTCTTTCAACACTTGTAAACATATATAGAAAGAGTCAGATTAATCTATACGCTCAAAATTGTGTAAATTTGTCAAAAAAATATATATGAAAGAGCTTCTTTCCTTTATTTCCTCAATTGTAAAATGAAACTGGAATTAAGGAATTGGGATAAAGGGGCATGCCCCTTTATCCCAATTGAC
>NZ_JBHSEB010000095.1:0-271 GCF_042651925.1 Catenibacterium sp. GCM10023432
AGACCTGATACCTGCATCATCATATGATCATTTTCATCTGTAGCACAGACAATAGCAACCTTGTGATGAGATATTCCTCTATATGCAGCCTGTTTACCTCTTTTCTTTGAGTATCTAGGCATATTTTGAGGACGTGTTCCCTTTAGGTTGATACTTTTATACTGCGTATCTATTTCAACTTCACCAGATAATTTCTGATGACCCATAATTTCAGATGCTGCATGATAAAGTTTATGACGCATATAGAAGCAGGTTGTCTTGCTTGTCTCCA
>NZ_JBHSEB010000095.1:338-2415 GCF_042651925.1 Catenibacterium sp. GCM10023432
AAATGAGACCAGTAGAATAAGGTGTTGGTTCTATCACTAAAAGACTTGTGACAGTCAAGACAGATATATCTCTGATGTCCGTTCTTATCTTTTCCATTCTTCTTGAGATGAACTGAACCACATATAGGGCATGCCTTATGAGATGGATCAACGTCTTCATTATCCTGTTCATATAATGATTCGATAAGTTTATTTACATAATCCTTATCCTTAGATCTTAAATAGTTTTTTACCTGGTTTTCAGTTATCATAGCACTCACCTGACCTTTTAAGATCATTTTACAACTATTCGAGAAATGATGATTTGAGTTAGGCGGCTATAAAGTAGAAAAATAGGCGTTAAGCTAAATTTAATGATCTAGTAGCAACATTTTTCATAAACTTAGCGTTTATTTAATGCATTTAAAATATAAGAATATATTTTGCAGATATTTGTTGTATTAGTTTGCACTCTATACGATAAATAAAATGTGATCTCTTAATACTAGACGATGGGCTGTTGGTAGGGACTAATAATGCCGAACAGCAGGATATTCTGGAAATACTGGAAAAGAGATATCGTATCCATTCAACAGTATTCTGCTCTCAGTTTGATGTTGCAGGATGGCACAGTAAGCTTGGTAGAGGTGCTTTAGCTGATGCGATAATGGATAGAATAGTATCAAAATCACAAGCAATAAAAATCCTTGGCGATAAGTCAATGAGAAGCAGATAAACAAAAATCCTGGCTGTACTACTACAGTCAGGATTTTCAGGTGGTCAGGTTCATCGGAATGGTTGGTCAACCTCGTCGGAATTTTATAGAAATGGCTAGTTGGTCAAAAGCATCGGAACACTTGGTCAACCCAATCGGAATGAGTGATCAACTAAAGTGGAATAATCAGCTTGGAAATAGTATTAAGAGAAATTTCCTAATCTATTAGCTACAGGCAGAATATCAGATTGAATTTTACGGCCAAAATTTTTTGGCTCCTTTCATAATATTAGAGATATTGTCTCCAAATATCATGATAGTACAAAAAGACCACCCATGAGGTGGTGCAGTTACCGATATAAGTGGTTCACTTTATGCGAATGGCGATGCTGTTCCTTGCGAATAATCACTAACAGTCCGCCACTTCACAGTAACGTTCATTCGTTCCTTCCTGTTTTACTATTATTCCAATATACTTTAATATTTGTTATTGCAAACTCATTATATCAGCAATATGTTCTGGAACATCAATTAAACCTAAACGATAAAAGATAGGATAAATATAAGAAATACCACGTATATCCCCTATTTCTTTAGGTCTACTTATAATATTACCTTTTTGATTTAATGCTTTATCTAATGCTATTACAATTGAACTCCAAGTAAGACTTTTACTCTTATATCTACGATTAATTAATAGTTCTTTATTAAGTTCTCCATTTCTTCCTACCTTTATAGTATAAGAAAAAGGTAAACCAGAATAGGTATGAAATGAATAATTTTGGAATGCTATAATAGCATTCCAAAATAGATTGTTGTTTACTTCTTTTTGTAGTTTATCTACAATTTCTTTACGTTCTCTGTATGCTTTTATTCTAGCAGCATTTACACTGATCATTTCTGGTTTATATATTACTTTAGAATAGGGTAAATAAACACTTATTGATGATTTCTTTAAACCTGTTATTTCAATCATTTGATCTATACTCATTCCCTGTTTATATAGATCATTTACTCTATCTGATTATTCGCTCGTAATTGCACCAGTAGTCGCAGACCTATGCACCACCCCTGTCGCATTAAGTGCACCATCTAACTCTTACCAGAATAATAGCTAATCATGATAGTCATGATTGGCTAAATAATTCCCTTATTTTATTCTAAAATTATCAGTACCCATATCTATATCGATTCTATTATGTACTATTCTATCAAGCAGAGCTTCTGTCAATGTTGACTTATGCAGCTTATCATATCAGTCTTCAGTTGGATACTGACTACAGAAGATAGTTGAACACGTATCATGTCTTACTTGGTACTACGTCAAGAAAAAGTACCAGTCAAACTGAGATTTCTTTACTAATTCAATTACTCTTTACATAA
>NZ_JBHSEB010000096.1:0-5675 GCF_042651925.1 Catenibacterium sp. GCM10023432
AAATTCACATATAATGGAAAATCAGCAACATGTACTAGCTCAACATATAGTAAAGCCAATTATTCAACAAGCTGGAAATTGAGTAATGCGAAAGCTTCTAAAACCGGTGCAACTGCATCTGCAAGCATAACAGCTAAGCAATATCATCAAAATGGATCACTGTTAAGAACAATAAATAAAACTGTAAAACTCACTTGTAGTCCTACCGGTTCATTATCTTAAAACAATCTTCTAGCATTTGAAACAATACAGACTCCTGATTCATAAGAAACTATTCTCTGTTTTTATTCAAAGCATCCCCCGATTAAATGTATATCAAAACACAAGAAAGACTGTGAGATCATAATCGTCAAATAGTATAGATAATATGAAATGACCTCCTAGTTGTCAAAACGTGGATTTAAACTCATAATAAGAATAGAAAACAAAAAGTGAGTTGTTACCATAACGACAATAGGAGGTCACTATGAAAAGTATAATTTATATTGGAATGGATGTCCATAAGAAGACATATAGTTTATGTGCATTATTGAAAGAAACTGGTGAGATTATTGGTGAAACTAAGATCCCTGCAGATGTAAGTCTTATCATCAAGTTCATTGAGAACGCCAAGAAATCAATTGACAGTGATGATGTTCAGATCAAGACAGGCTATGAAGCAGGATGCCTTGGCTATTCTCTTTACTGGCAGTTGGCCGAAAAAGGTATTGAATGTGATATTCTTGCACCATCAACTATGCACCGTTCTGCAAAAAATAAAGTGGTGAAGAATGATAGAAGAGATGCGAAAAATATTGCAGCTAACCTAGCTAACGGAACTTATAAGTCAGTTCATGTTCCAACAGATGAAGATGTAGAGATTAAAGAATACATAAGAATGATGCATGACTTTAAGATTGAACTAAAGAAAGTTAAGCAGCATATTAATGCATTCCTTTTGAGATTTGGTCATCAGTATCCCGGCAAATCAAAATGGATTCCAGCCCATATTAAGTGGCTTAAGGAACTTGAACTAAGTGATATGCATAGAGAAATACTTGATGAATATCTATCACAGCTTGAAATCCTATCTGAAAAGATAGAAAGATTCAAGCATAGATTAGAAGAGTTATCTCAAAAGGAAACATACAATGAGAAGATAGGTCAACTGCGCTGTATCAAGGGTATTGATACTACTGCAGCTATGACTATGCATGCTGAAACATCTGATTTTGATAGATTTCCTACTGCCAATGCTTTTGCATCTTATTGTGGTCTTACACCAGATGAAGATTCAAGCGGTGAGTCTTATCATAGATTGGGCATCACCAAGCAGGGAAACAGTATGATTAGAACAACTCTGGTAGAGGCTGCTCAGGTACTTGTAAGAGGGACTATAGGCAAAAAAGGCAAAAAAGTGAAATCAAAACAAAAAGATCAGGATGTAAAGGTTATAGATTATGCAGATAAGGCAGTTATTAGATTACAGAAGAAGTATCATCGTATGATTCTTAGAGGAGTTAAAAGAAATATCGCAATTACAGCAGTCGCAAGAGAGCTTGCATGCTTTGTATGGGGAATAGAGACTGGTCATATCTCATAAAAATCTTTATTAATATTTCAAGTTTAAAAGAAAGGAAATGAAGTGCCGTTAAATAGATAAAACAACCCAACATCGAAGGCATAGATGGACTTCAAATTAATAGTACAGGTTCAGCTATCTAAGACTATCCACTTTATGGCATTGTGAGTTCTTACTGAAAGTCGCGATTTAGTAAGAATAATAAAAGCAATGATCCATGCATATAGATTATAGAGCTGTCGACGAACCATTAACTTTTTGGTCCCAATCCACGTATTACAGTTTGGTTAACTGTCGCAGAATCTATATGATTTGAGGTCTTTCTATGCCCTTGATGATAAAACTTAATAGAAATATTATGAAAGTTTATTTAAGTCTTGACAACGGTCATTTCATAACAGTGGATAGAAATAGATCTCATCATATTAGATAATTGAAGTGTTTTTAGCCACTGAATTTATCTATATAGAGGATGCTGAGATTATTGATATTCAAAGCATTAATGATGATATTAAGATCTGGCAATGGATTGGAAGAATAAGGGTGATTAAATCTAAGAATTTAATCACCCTTTTCATTTACACCATATAATTTGGCGCTTACGAGATACCACCAAACTCTTTTTTATTACTAATCAAAAGGAGAGCTTCAATGTGCTCTCCTTTAAATTATTTCAGGAATTTCTTCTTATAATAATCATCAGAAACAACATGATAAATATTATAGAGTGAATATTCTTCACCATTGACTACATAAGTTAAACTAGAGATGTTAGGTTTTTTCACTCTTGTTTTTAGCTATTAGATACTTTCTCTAATGATTTCAACTCTTCACCATATATCTTAAAGTCATATGTTTCTATCTATCTTAGAAGTTTTGATTAATACCGTTAATCAAAATTTAAAATATCTTTTACCGTTAGACTTAGAATTAAGTAATGAAGGATTAAAAAAATGGCTTCAAAAAAGGACGATTCCTAGAAATAGAGCCTATGTTTCTAATTTTTTATCTCGATTAGGGTTAAATGAAAAAGATACAAAAGGTATTATTGATATATGTCAAGGCTTATCATTGAATGATAGTTATTGGGTTGTACAAGAAAATTGTAAAGACTTATTTAAAGATAAAAATCTTTATCATAATTCTTTTAATACAAATATTGCTTCCATTGCTTTTACAGGATATGGAAATTATACAAAAACTTCATTTAAATCATCGCCTGAATTTACAACAAATGGGATGCTAGCAAAATCATGGAGAAGAATAAAAAATAATATTATTCTTTATAAATCAGGAACAGAAGGATTTGCGAATAGTGGCTTAGAACCTTATAGTGAATACTATGCTTCACAAATTGCCAAAACAATGGATTTACATTATGTAGATTATGGACTTTCTAAATGGAAAGGGAAGCTTTGTTCAACATGTTTACTTTTCACAAATGAAAATGTATCTTATATTCCAGTTGGAAGAATTATTAAAACAGGTGGAATAGAGTCAGTTATTGATTATTATAAAAAGCTAGGTGAAAGCTATTATCAAGAATTATTAGATATGCTTGTTTTTGATGCAGTTATTTTAAATGAAGATCGTCATTTTGGTAACTTTGGTTTTTTAATTGATAATAAATCAAATAAAATTGTGGGATGTGCGCCTATTTTTGATAATGGATTATCACTTCTTTGTTATGCTATGGATGATGATTTTAAAAACATTAATCAATACATCCAAACAAGACTTCCTGCAACATATCAAGATTTTATTGCTTTTGTAAAACCACGTATGACAAAAAGACAAAAGGAAAAACTAAGAAAATTAATAGGTTTCAAGTTTGAAAGTCATTATAAATATCGATTACCTAGAAAAAGACTCAAATATTTGGAAGAAATTATTCAAAAAAGAGTTTTAGAATTATTAGAATAGTAGAGTATATCTACTATTTTCTTTATGCGCTCATCATCCTATTCTGTTACTTTGACAGACTCTGGCATATCATGATTATTTGTGGAATTTATTTATAACGTAATCTGGAAACACCTTATGTACATTAATACGCTTATTCTGATAATAGGTAATCAATGTGGTCTCAGTTACCTTAATATCTACCATCTTGCCTACATATTCATATGGAACTGAATACCAGTTCTTTTTTATAGGTTTTTTATTTCTTCTAATACTTAATAATCTCCTACAGTTATATGCTTATATGCTATAATTCTTATGTGGAACAACCGTATACGGTAGGTGGTTATCCTTGGTCGTTATGACGAAAGTACGCAATCCTTCGAAATTCATATTCCTAGAAGTTTTGGGAAAATTTGAAAAACGGAGGTGATGCGCAATGACAACATATGAAACAGTCATGGTGGTGTTAACATCGTTAGCATTTATTGTGTCTATTATAGGAATCATTGTAAAGTTACTTCTTATCATTATAGATAAAAGTGCAAAAAAATAACTACCTCAGCCTCGGGAAAAGTTTGAGATAGTTATTTCAATCATATAAAACCCAAGGACAACCGCTTACTGGTTGTTCCTTCTTCGTCTTTATTATAGTTTATGCTCAAATTAAAGTCAACATATGCGCATTATGGCTTATAGAAAGGAGATTGGGATTGTGAAAAAGATCTGTTTGATTATTATTTCTCTTATTCTTTGTGCCTGTCACACTACACCACAATTAGAAGGTACATGGAAATGTGAGAAATCTCCATTAGAAAATAAAGATATCTATACTGCATATCTCACATTAGAAATAGATAAAGATTTATCTTTTAATATGTATGATGCAGAAGCCGGTAATCCTGTCATAAGAGGAAAAATGATCAAGAAAGATGATACACTTACTCTCCAATGTGATCATCTTGATGATTTTGATCCACCTGCTTCATGGAAATCTATGAAAACAACTGAAACAATTCAATATTACTTCAAGAATAATAAACTGTATCTAAAGTATAATAACTCTACATTAGTGTTCTACAAGAAATAGAAGATTATATCTTCTGTTTTTTTTTGCTTTTAACTAATGCTCCAAACAATACAATAAGTATAATGGCTGAAAGCCAGAACTCTACTTTCATTTCTACAAGTATGAAACCAACTGAAAAGAGACTGATTAATTGATCAAAGTATTCAGAGATGTTATTAAAGACAGAAATCATCATCATAGCACCTGTTTCTATCATGATGATCATTAAGCATAATACAGTAATTACTATATGATTGATATGACATACCTGAATAAAGAAATAAAGGTTAATCACTGCAATAATATTTAATATATGAATCAACTGCCCTTTTGGATTCACAAGATAAGAGAGATATCTTGTACTGAATATAATATAAACAGGAAGATAATAAGACAACATTGTCATACTTTCTTTATAGTCCCCTATTCTATAGGCAAGATAGAAGATGAGTATTCCTACAATGATATCAATGATTAATCCAATCTTACGATTTCTTCTTTTCTTATACAGTTTCATCTCTTCTAGAGTAAGAGATGGAAGATGATATTTTTCTCTTTTACGATTGAATTCTTCATTCTGCTTCTTAAGTATATCATTCACATAATCATTCGATTGTGATTGTGCTTCTTCACTATAGTAGCTGATTGTATTTTGATGTGTATATGTATAATACACTTGATAGAGAGTACTGATAATAAGAAGCACTATACTAATAATAAGAGGAATCATATAAGGAACTGAAATAGACGGTAATATGAATACAAGAGCCAATACAATATAATCTAGTAGAATATTATATCGCTTGTTTTTCATAATAAGATCAATAAGAATAATCAGGATTGTTGCTTCTATAACCTTTCCGCCTGCATGAGATGTTGGGGTAAGAATCAAATAAAATACATGGTTCCATAAGAAGATGGTGTATCTAAAGAAGCTATTGATCCATGTGGTTTTCTTTCCTTGATCATGAAAATAATTCTTAATAAATGTATCATGATCTTCCTTAATAAGTGTATCTAATTCTTTATGGTTCATCTGTGCTGTGATTAATAGATCTAACAAGCTCATAAGTTGTTAAACCGCAAACTCTACCCATCTGATGACTGCAAATTATATTACCCAATATAATAATGTATTTTTAT
>NZ_JBHSEB010000097.1:0-13628 GCF_042651925.1 Catenibacterium sp. GCM10023432
ATAACGGCGACGATAGTGTGAAGACGCGACAATAGCAAGCTGCCAGGTCCTTTTTTTATGCCTTCCTTCAAGAGGGCTTTTTTAGTACAAAAAAACATCTATCTTGCGATAGATGTCTTATCATTAATAAACTTAAATACTTTATTTCAATAAGCGTTTGGATTCATATATAAGCTATTTGCATGTGTTGCGCCTTTGACACTATATAATTCCTTCTCACACTTTGCAGCTTTATATACTTCTAATCCCATAGAATAAGGGACGAAATCGTCTTTCGTACCATGAATAAACATCATTGGTTTCTTACATTTCTTAACTGCTTCTAGACTACTTGCTTTTTTAAAATCATAACCTGCTTCAATATTTGACATAATATTCGATATATCCATGACAGGGAATGGAGGTAAACAAAATCTCTTATCTAATTCGCTAGAGAATATATCATATACACTCGTATAACCACAATCTTCAATATAACAAACGACCTGTTCTGGATTATCTTCTGACAACATCATAGACGTTGCACCACCCATAGATACACCATGTACTATAATCTTTGCGTCTGGATCTTCATTCAAAATCCAATTAATCCAAAGCTTCATATCATCCTTGTCAAGATAACCCATACCAATATGATTCCCTTCACTCTTACCAGAAGCACGATCATCAGGTAATAATACATTATAGCCATGTTCATAATATGGTCTTCCAAAAGGCATCATATTTCTATTATCCACTAATAACCGTGAATAATAATAGCCCACTTATGCGTGTCTTGTGTCTTATAGTTACCTGAGAGTTTTAATTTATCCTTACTGATAATCTGTGTTAAAGAAGTTTCTTTATAAAAGGCATCTGCTTCATTTCACTCTCTTTATTTTTTATCATAATTAATTCATTCTCATTTGATGCATGGACTGTTGTCTTCACATTTCGTTCACTCGAGTTACTAGCAGGAGACAAAGCATAATTCACAAAATAATGACCTACTCCAATACTTCCACAGAATGTATTGTATACTAAAGTTAGTTTGAAATTAATAGTTTTAATATCAAACAAATAAAAACATATACAAATATATATAATATGTTAATGTCAGATTTTTTCTCAACATTATAAGAATTTTAAGTTATATTTGAACAATATTTTTTGGGAAAGGAAAGTATTGTGTTAAATAACTATGTTTTAAGATTAAAAAGTGAGTTTAAGGGGTATAACTCACAAAAGTTAGTAAAGGATATAGTTGCAGGCTTAATTACTACCATTGTCGCAGGTTTACTCATTGGGGGACTATCAGGTGCCTCTTATCAGATTTCAGGCCCTACAGGAGCTATGTCAGCCATTCTTATTTACTTATCTACTACTTATGGTTTACAGGGAGTATTTGTAGCCGGTTTTATTTCAGGGGTCATGTTATTGATTGCTTCATTATTTAAATTTGGTAAGGTTGTATCTTTTATTCCAAGTAGTGTTATTACAGGTTTTACAAGTGGTATTGCGATTATCATTGCGACAGGACAAATTGATAACTTCTTTGGTGTGACTTCTAAAGGAGGCAATACAATTGAAAAGCTTCTATCTTATTTTAAATTAGTTTTTCCTATCAATAAGTATGCTTTAATGGTTGGCTTACTTGTTGTCTTTATTATGTTGATCTGGCCTAATAAATGGGCAAGTGTATTCCCATCATCTTTAGCTGGTATTATTATTGCATTAATTGTAAATATCGTAGGACAGTTCGATGTAACAGTTGTAGGTAAGATTCCTACTACATTATTTCCAGATGCAAGACTATCTATTTCTAGTCTGAATCTTACAACTGTAACTCATCTTATTATTCCTGCTTTTAATATAGCGATGCTTGGAATGATTGAATCATTACTATGTGGCGCAAGTGCAGTAAGATGAAAAATGAAAAGCTAGATGCAGATATGGAATTATTTGGGCAAGATGTAGGTAATATGGTCATTCCATTTTTTGGTGGGGTACCAGCCACTGCTGCTATTGCACGTACAAGTGTCGCAATCAAGGCAGGTGGACAGACAAGATTAGTCAGTATTTTCCATGCGATTGCATTACTTATTTCTATGTTTGCATTAGGTCCTTATATGTCATATATTCCTTTATCAGCTTTAGCTGGAGTACTTATCATGACTGCATGGCGTATGAATGGGACGAAATCAAATCTATATTTAGAAACCGTATTAAAACAAGCATGACACAGTTCTTAGTCACTATGCTTGCAACAGTTGTCTTTGACTTAACAGTCGCAATTGTATTAGGTATCTGTGTTTCAATGTTCTTGTTTGTGATTAATAACTCTTCATTACATGTTGAAACAAGTGCCATTGAACCACATAGATTAGATAAAGAAATCAATTATAACCATTCTACAACACGTGTTGTTTATGTCGCAGGACCTTTATTCTTTGGAAACCAGGATCAGCTCTTATCAAAAGTAAGAGAACTCATCGATGGATGTGATCATATCATTCTCTCAGTAAGAGGTGTTCCTTCTATTGATGATTCAGGTATTCATGAATTAATGGATGTTGTAGAGTTATGTCGTGCACATAAAGTACAGTTCTATTTTACAGGTGTACAAAATAATGTTATGAGACAGTTAAGAAGACATCATTTTGATGCATATGTAGGTGAAGACGTATTCTATTGGGATGTTATTAAAGTTATAGAAATGTTGGAAGGAAAGTAGGGAAACCTACTTTTTTTCATAAGAAAAGAAGTGCCATGCACTTCTAGATAGACAACATATTAATAAGAATTTCAATAAACATACAGGAAATACTTTCATTATCAATAATTGAATTATGAGATAAATAAGAACCAGGTAATGTAATCGTATGTTTAAAATAATCAGATAAAGGGGCTTTCTCATTTAAAGTAATTAAATAAGAGTTCTCTGGTAATGTATCCTGAATATTAGGAACAAGATAATGAAGAACACCATTCTTACTTCCGTTAATAGAGAAATAAATAAATAGACTCTCATTATTGACTGCATTTAAAAGATGTGTGAACTCTAGATAATCCTGTGCTAAATAATTCATATAGCCTAGATCCTGTAATCCATAGCTTAATTGTTTAGCTGGTAAAGAAGAATAATGCATCCCACAAATAGAAATATTATTTGCTTTTTTTATATCTTCAATCAGATGTTCTATGACTGTTTGATTCATCATCTTAAAATGATTCATAGTATTGATATAGTGATTCACCAATGATTCAAATTTAGATCCATTATCTTCATGATGTGAATTCTTTAAATCATTCATTAATTCAAAACGGAAGTCTTTATAACCTTTAAAACCAAGACTCTGACAAAATCTTAAAACAGCAGAAGTAGATGTCTCTGCCTGATTTGCTAGTTTTGTGATTGTATAGGACTCCACCTGTTCGGGATGTTCTAGTATATAATCACATACCTTCTTCTCTGCATTGCTGAATTGTGTCTTCTTATGTTCAATAGTATTTAATAAGTTCATTTTAATCACCTGTTTTCATTGTATAGAATCATGATAATATTGTCAATAATGCTTGACAAAACTATTAAATAGTGTGAATATTATCATATATGAATGATAATATTATCAAAAGGAGATATGAATATGAAACAATTACCAGAAGGATTCTTGTGGGGTGGAGCCACTGCGGACTTTCAGTATGAAGGTGGATTTAATGAAGGAGGAAGAGGATTACTTTCTCATGACTATGAAACAGATGGTTCATTAGAACATCCAAGAGCTCATACTTTACAAAGAGCAGATGGTTCTATCATTAGACCTAGAAGCTCATTCTTTTATGCTGATCCAGTACCACAAGACGCAAAACCTATCTTTTTAGATGACCAGTATTATCCAAGTCATCAGGCTGTAGACTTTTATCATCACTATAAAGAAGATATTGAACTCATGGCAGGCATGGGATTTAATGTATTTCGTTTTTCTATCTGCTGGAGTCGTATTTATCCAACTGGAGATGAATTAACACCTAATGAGGAAGGATTAAAGTTCTATGATGATGTCATCAATGAATTAGAAAAGCATGGTATGGAACCACTTATCACAATCTGTCATGATGAAATGCCTATGCATCTCGCTATTAAATACAATGGCTGGGCGAATAAACATGTTATTGATTGTTATGTGAAGTACTGTCAAACATTATTTGAACGTTATGGTTCTAGATGTAAATACTGGCTGACATTTAATGAAATCAACGCAGTCAGAGGATTTGGTCCATGTGGTACAAGAGAAAGTGATGGCTATACACGTTATCTAGGTGCACATCATATGTTTATTGCAAGTGCAAAAGCAGTCATTTTAGGTCATAAGATGATGCCTGATTCAATGTTTGGGGCAATGTATGCGATGAGTGAACTCTATCCTGCAACATGCAAGCCAGAAGATATGTTCCACCATATGTTAGAAAGAAGAGAAAACTGGTATTTTATTGATACAATGGCAAGAGGTTATTACCATCCTTACGCAAAAGAAGTATGGGCTCACCATGGTGTAGAGTCTCTTCCTATTACAGATGAAGAAAAAGATATCTTGAAAGAAGGACAATTAGACTTTGTTTCATTCTCTTATTATCGTTCAAATACAACCAAAGAAGGAGATCCTTGGTTTAATGTAGGTGGATCTAGTAACCCTTATCTAGAAAATACACCTTGGGGGTGGCCTATTGATGCGTTAGGATTACGTTATTGTATGAATGAAATCTATGATCGTATCCAGAAACCAATCTTTATTGTAGAAAATGGTATGGGTGCCATTGATGAAGCCGATGAGAACGGATATGTAGAAGATGATTATCGTATTGATTATCTAAAAAAACATCTTTCTGCAATGGCTGATGCAATCAATGAGGATGGTGTGGATTGTTTAGGTTATACAATGTGGGCACCTATTGATTTAGTTTCACTATCCACTGGTGAAATGAAGAAACGCTATGGCTTTATTTATGTAGATATGGATGATAAAGGACATGGTACACTCAAGCGCACAAAGAAAAAGTCTTATAACTGGATGAAGCATATTATTGAAACAAATGGAGCTGCATTAGATGACTCGAATAGTGAATAATCACTATTCTTTTTTTGTATTCGTTTACATATAATGACAAAGTCATTACAAATCCTAAATAGTCTTAGTGTATAAGTAAGGCTATTTAACACCTTAAAATAGGTGTTTTAAAACTGCAGTTTACATACAATTTAAAAATATACGATATATACACATGAAAATGAATTATTCACAGTTATGCACATTATGCACAAATATTATATAAATTGATTATGTAAGATTACAGTTAAAAAAGAGTTAGAAACATTGTATTAGATGAAATAAGTGTTAAAATAGAAATGCAACCGATTACAAAAAAGGAGATAAAATCATGAAAGCATCTGATGTAATGAAAAGACTTTCTAGTGGTGAAATGATTTCTATATTAAAGGAAATCTATTCAGAGAAATTAGATCAACAGATACTCAGATACAAAGATGCCGTCCAGTCCTTTATTGATTATTTTGGTGATCAGGATATTATGATCATCAGTGTTCCAGGTAAATGTGAAATTGGTGGCAATCATACAGATCACCAGCGTGGACGTGTACTTGCATCTGCTATTCAGTTAGATTCTATTGCGATAATTGCGAAACAAGAGCGCTATGCAAAAGTAATCTATAATGAAATGAGTATTAATGAAATAGATACAGAAAATATAAAATATAATGAAGCCAAGAAAGGTACAATGGAATCATTGATCAATGGTGTTTTATTTGGATTGAACCAGAAGAATTATCATATTGGTGGTTTTAATGCTTATATTGAATGCAGCATTCCTAGAAATGTAGGTCTAGGTTCTAGTGCTAACTTTGGTATTATGATTGGTACAATTATTAACCATTTATATAATGAAGGACAGATTGAAAATAAATATCTTGTCCAGATTGGTCGCTTTGCGACAAATACATTTTATTGTAAACCAAGTGGTTTAATGAATGAATGTGTCTGCTGTGTAGGTGGATTTATTAAAGTGGATTTTAAGGATCCTAATTCACCAGATATTTGTAAACTAAATATTGATTTTTCTAATTTCGATTATACTTTATGCAGTGTGAATTCTAATCTGATTAGATCAGATAATACAGTTGATTATGATGCAGTGCCTGCAGAAATGATTGAGGTCGCTCACTTCTTTAAGAAAGATGTCTTAAGAGAAGTCTCTTTTGATGAGTTTATGAAGAATTATCGTATTGTTAGAGCAAGAGTAGGAGATCGACCAGCACTTCGAGCACTTCATTTCTTTAAAGAAGAAGAACGTGTTTTAAAGCAGTCAGAAGCTCTTGAAAGGGGAGACTTTGATACATTCCTTAGATTAGTGAGAGAATCGGGCGATTCTACTTTTAAAGCTCTTCAGAATATTTATCCACAGGGAAGTACACGTTGTCAAAATGTTGGAACAGCTATTGTCTTAAGTGAGAATTACTTAGGTGATGATGGAGTTGTAAAGGTCAATGGTGGAGGATTCTCAGGAACCATGCTTGCCTTTGTGAAAACTGATAGATTAAAAGACTATGTTGCTTATATGGATTCTATTTTAGGAAAAGGATCATGTTATGTGATTCATACAAGAGAACAAGGCGCAATTAGATTACTATAAAGCAGTGAAAAACTGCTTTTTTTTCATAGTGTTTGTGATATAATGTTACCGACATATGTCAGTAACTGGAGGCGTGTATGGTTAGACCAAAGAGATCAAGGACAATTACAGGAGTTCCTGACTACAATATGTTTGTACCTGATGGCATTCCTCAAAGAGGCTATATAGAGCTTGCTTTAGACGAATTTGAAGTCATACGCTTAATTGATTATAAATCTTATACTCATGCCAAGTGTGCTAAAAAAATGAATATCTCACGTACAACAGTCACTGAAATATATGCCGGGGCAAGAAAAAAGATAGCACGTAGTATAATGGAAGGCTATCCTTTAAGAATTGAATGTAATGAATGTGCAAAAAAGGCAGGATATCCTGTGATAGACGTAAAAGGAGAACATATTATGAGAATTGCAGTAACTTATGAAAATGAATCAGTGTTTCAACACTTTGGTAAAACTTCACAGTTTAAATTATATGATATTGAAAATAATGAAATCAAAGAATCACAGGTTGTAGGTACAGAAGGATTAGGTCATGGTGCATTAGCTATCTTATTATCTAATATGAATGTAGATGTATTGATCTGTGGTGGTATTGGTAGAGGTGCTATTATGGCATTAAGTGGTTCTAATATTAATGTAGTGGGTGGAGTAACTGGTGATTGTGATGCTGCAGTGAAAGCTTATTTAGCTGGTACTTTAACTCCTGATGCAGAAGCAACTTGTGGATGCAGTCATGATAATTGTGAATGTCATCATGAATAGTAATTGACAAATAAATAAAACGAGAATAAAATCAACACTGTTGAATGCTCGGATGGTGGAATGGTAGACACGCCAGTTTCAGGTACTGGTGGTTTATGCCGTGTGGGTTCAAATCCCATTCCGAGCACCAATGGTCCAAGACGTGGGAGACCACGTTTTTTTAGTAAGAGGAGGTTCTATATGAAAAGGTTATTAGGTTTATTCCTTATTTTTGTACTTTGTATAGGCCTGACTCCATCTGTTGATGCTTATTCCAATGATCTTGTTCAGTTCATTGGTGATTCATATACACAAGGTTATTCAAGTGATGGTATGATCGTGGGATATAATTTATGGTATGTCCAGGCATGCCGCAAAGCACATCTGAAATATACTTCAGCATCGTATGGTGGTGTAGGGTTTGTGAAAAAGTCTGATGGACGCACATTTAGTACTTTATTAGATGAAGGCAAAGGTAAAAGAAATGCGAAATATGTAGTCATTACAGGTGGCTATAATGATAAGGATTTTTCTTATAAGACAATTAAGAATAAAGTCTATGAAACAGTAAAAAAGGCACAGACGCTCTATCCGAAAGCAAAGGTCTATGTAGGTATGACAGGAGATTCTGTAAATGAACATTTTAAGACTGTTATACAGGCATATAAGGATGGTACAAAAGAAGCAGGAGGTATTTATATTACTAATAGTGAAAATGCCTTAAATGGTAATCAGAGCTATTTTTCATCCGATGGTCATCATCCTAATAAATACGGACAGCGTGCTCTTGGTGAAACAATAGGTGGTTATTTCATGAAATGTAATAATGTGCCTGTCTATACAAAAGCTGCTTCTATTAAGATTGGTGCAGGTATTTATGCAGTTAAGAATAGACACTTTATAAATATCACAGGTCTTTATGATAACTATTATATGGTCAATGGTATTGTAGATACATCTAAGACAGGTATTGTAGAAAATGATGGTGAATATTATAAGGTGGATGAAGGTAAAGTAGATACATCATACACGGGAATCTGGTCTTATAATGATCAGCAGTATTATCTTACAAATGGTCATACAGATAAGACTATGACAGGTTCCATAAAAGCAAATAAAACCTGGTATTATGTAGAAAATGGTGTTGTTGCGAATAAGGATACTTTAATGCAGATTGATGATCAATGGTATTATGTACATCAAGGTAAGATGGATAAGAGCTACACCGGATTAGTAGAATACAATGGACAGAACTATTATGTCGTGAATGGTATGGTAGACTTTAGTAAAACAGGCATGATTCATTTGAATGGTCAGTTATGTTATATTAAGAATGGTGTTTTAGAGAATAGCTATAGTAATTCTAATCTCTATAATGGTTCATGGTATTATATTCATGGTGATGAAATTCGCTGGTTAAAGTGAACACTATTGACAAAAATATAAAACAAGAATATATATAGAAACGTGGGTATCCACGTTTTTTATATGGAGGTAATTATGAAAAAATTAATAGGCGTTTTCATTTTTCTGCTTATTTGCATGAGTTCACCTGTTTATGCAGAGAATCATGATCTTGTACAATATATTGGAGATTCTTATACTGAAGGTTATTCTAGCGATGGAATGATTACAGGAGATGATGTGTGGTATGTTCGGGCAAGTCATAAAGCAGGACTTGATTATACACAGGAATCTTATGGTGGTATAGGATTCGTTGCTAAGTTATCGGGTAAGACATTTAGTACTTTATTAGATGATGGAAAAGGGAAAGATGCAAAATATGTAGTCATTGCAGGTGGCTATAATGATATGTATTATTCTTATGATACGATTAAGAATAAAGTCTATGAAACAGTAAAAAAAGCCCAGAGATTATATCCTGATGCAAAGATTCTTGTTGGTATGACAGGAGATGCTACAAGTGATCATTCACGATTTAAGAATGTCATCCAAGCATATAAAGATGGCACAAAAGAAGCAGGTGGTATTTATATCACCAATAGTGAATATGCCTTAAATGAAAATAAGAATTACTTCGCATCAGATGGTTACCATCCTAATGTGAAAGGTCATCAAGCCATTGGTGAAACAATTGGTGGCTATTTAATGAAATGCGAAGATATAAGAGTCAATTCTTATGCCTCTACTATTACTATAGGAGCAGGCACTTATGCCACTTCAAATGGTCATTTTATGAATACAACAGGTATTTATCACAATTACTATATGGTAGATGGTATTGTGGATCAGTCCATTTCAGGTGCTATTAAGTATGAAGGTGAATATTATAAAGTGGATGCAGGTAAAGTGGATACATCTTACACTGGTCCATGGAATTATAATGGAACAACCTATTATTTAGTGAGTGGTCATACAAATAAGAATATGAATGGTCCAATAAAGAACAAAGGTTATTGGTATTATGTGGAAAACGGTCTTGTGGTTAACAAGAATACGATCGTGTACTTTAATGGAGACTGGTATTATATTCATAATGGTAAGCTAGATAAGGATTATACAGGTTTAGTAGACTATAATGGAAAGACATATTATGTAGTTGATGGTGTAGTGAATCATTCATGTAATGGATTGACTTATATTAATGGTGAATGGTGTTATATCGTTAATGGTGTTTTAGATACAGGTTATAATAATCTGATTCTTTATAATGGTACATGGTATTATGTAGATCATGGTAAAATCAACTGGCATTATACAAATCTTGTACAGTATTATGGTACTTGGTACTATGTGGAAAATGGTAAGATCAACTGGAATAAAAATACATTATGTCAGGTTAATGGTCATGGTACTTGGTATTATGTAGAGAATGGTCAAATCAATTGGCATTATCAGGGATTGGTTTACTGTAATAAAGAGTGGTACTATATTAAAAATGGTGTTCATCAAACAAACTATTCTAGTCTTGTACTTTATAATGGCACTTGGTATTATGTGAAAAACGGTAAGATTGACTGGTGTTATACAAACCTTGTACAGTATCATGGTACATGGTATTTTGTAGAGAATGGCAAGATCAACTGGGGTAAGAATACATTGTCCCAGGTAGATGGACATGGTACTTGGTATTATATTGAAAACAGTCAGATCAATTGGCATTATACTGGTTTAACACAATATTTTGGTACATGGTATTATATCCAGAATGGTGCATTGAACTGGTCTTATAATGGATTGGTGTATTATCATGGGACTTGGTTCTATGTCCATAATGGACAGATTGACTGGAACTATTCTAATCTCGTTTTATATAATGGTACTTGGTATTATGTAGAGAATGGCAAGATCGACTGGAATAAGATAACTTTATCTCAGGTTGATGGGCATGGTACATGGTACTATGTTGAAAATGGACAGATCAACTGGTCATATAATGGCTATTACAACAACCATACAATTCATAATGGTGTTGTATGTTAGGGGACATGATGTCCCCTTTTTTATGCAAAAAAAAGACTATGAAATCAGTCATAGTCTTATAGAAACATTAATAGTAATCCAAATGCAAAGAAGATAAGAATAAGATAGATTACAACCTTAATACTCCACTTAAAGATATAGTACATAAGAATAAATGGAAGAAATGCGAGAAAGAACATCATTGATAATAATGTACTTAACATAATCATCACCTCATTCTCATTATAACATTATTTTCCAGAGTCACCATAGTTTTTAAGTACTCTAGCACTTGGGTCATTGACATCACAGTTTTCCCAAGTCTTATTAGGCATCCAGAAATCCTTGATCCATTTGGCTTTCCCTGGGTAATAAGATTCAAAGATATCACGATATAATAGAGATTCTTTAGTAAATGGTGTGCAGTAAGGATACTTATCCTCAGCATTTTTAACATCTTCATCTGTATAGAGTGAATCAGCATATTCTTTTAAATAATCCACCATAGAATGTCCAACAGCATCAGAGAAAGCTGCTTTTTCTCTAAATAAGATATCCTGAGGAAGATAGTTTAAACCTTCAAAAGCATGTCTTAAGAGATATTTACCTTTATTGTATGTGTTCATCTTCTTCTTTGGATCAATACGCATTGTATAATCTACAAAATCAAGATCTGCGAAAGGAACACGACCTTCTAAGGCATTCGCACTAATACATCTATCTGCTCTTAATACATCATACATATATAATTCTCGCATACGTTTCTGAGATTCTTTCTGAAATTCTTCAGGACTAGGCGCAAAGTCTGTATATTTATAACCAAATAATTCATCACTGACTTCTCCTGTTAAAATAACCTTTAGATCAGTATGTTCATGAATATATTTACATAATAAGTACATACCAATACTTGCACGAATAGTTGTAATATCCCATGTTTCTAATGTGCGGATGACTTCTCTTAAAGAACCGAGTACATCTTCTTTAGTCATGATTACTTCTGTATGATTAGTACCTAGAAATTCAGCTACTTCTTTCGCATACTTTAAGTCAATTGGATCTGTTTCCATACCAATCGCAAATGTCTTGATAGGTGTATCAGTAATACGTTGACCAATCGCACATACTAAAGATGAATCTAAACCACCAGATAATAAATAACCAACAGGGGCATCACTCTGTAATCTCTTTTTAACGGCTTCAATTAGTTTAACACGTAAGTTCAAGGCGATTGTTTCTACATCATCATTATGCATTAATTTCACATCAGCCACATCATTGAAGCATATAAACTTCTCACCATCATAATAATGTCCTGGTGGGAAAGGCATGATTTCTTTACAGACAGGCATTAAAGCTTTAGCTTCAGAACCAAATGCGATAGTCCCTTTTTCAGTATATCCATAAAACATCGGACGAATACCAATTGGATCTCTTGCAGCCATCATCTTGTCAGTTAATGCATCATATAAACAGAATGCATATTCACCATCTAAATATCTTACAAGTGTATCTAAACCATATTTTCTATATAAAGGAATTAATACTTCACAATCACTAGAAGACTTAAAAGTATATTCATCCATAATATTCTTCTTTAATTCTGGATAGTTATAGATTTCTCCATTACATACCACAATAGTATGATCATCAGAAAAAGGCTGCATACCCTTTTCGCTTAAATCCATAATAGCTAATCTATTAAAACCAAAAGTTTTATCGAATAATCGAGAAGTCTCGATCATATCTGGACCTCTGCCTTCAATCTTTCCTAAAGCTTCATCAAATACATCAATTTCTAGTTCTTTAGAACCTACTGTTAAAAAACCACACATTTACATCTTCCTCCCTATACTTGAGTCAAAAAAACTCGCTTTGTGGTGCGAGTATCTTACTAAGTCGTTGAGTCTATAACTAAGTACAGACATACTTCAAAGAGCATGCGATACCCGCCAGCGGTAACGTCGCTGAAAGAACGTTCTAGCCTACTTGCATTATGCTTTGGGTAGACAGCTCAGAGGTGTTCTTCATCTATCACTTAACTGTAAGTCTTCCACCATCACTTACTCGCTGGAGTCTCTGTCATAGAATACTCTCCTCGTCTTCGCCTTTGTTGGGTTTAAGTATAATACAAAGATTTATTCAACGCAATAATAAATTATTATAAAAATGTTAAAAATTAATCGTAATTTAGCATATATACTAATTTGTGAATAAATATGTCGCTATATGTAAAAAAATCATTAAAGATTATAAATGTGGTAGAATAGAGATAGACAAGGAGGAAAGACCATGAAAGCAAGAACGTATTCCATCATAGAATTCAAAAGAATATTAGAAAACAATGGTTATCGATTCCTTAGACATGCAAAAGGGGACCATTGTATTTACTCTAATGGTGAGCGCACTATTACTATTAAGAGGACTCATGTGAATAAGATGATTGCCCGTAGACTTATTAAGGAATATGATTTAAAGGTAGATGATTAGCATCTCTATTCACAAAACTTAAGTATGAAAATAACCTCTAGACGAATAGCCTAGAGGTTGTTTCTGTTTCTAGTAATGAGTCAATAATTTGTATTTTTTGATGAAATGTAGGAGTTTGCATAAGTACATTATTCAATTGCTTAAAAAAATATTTTATTATAAATCGCTCTTTTTAAGAAAATTGTTGCTTTAGGTTATCTTATTCAGCGAATATACCATAACGATATTCGTAATATGCTTCCTTAAGTGAAATAGGCATAGGTGTAGCTCTTACCATTTCATTACTGA
>NZ_JBHSEB010000098.1:0-50821 GCF_042651925.1 Catenibacterium sp. GCM10023432
CGAACACGGAAGTTAAGCATCATAACGGCGACGATAGTGTGAAGACGCGACAATAGCAAGCTGCCAGGTCTTTTTTTTATGTTTTATTTTTCTATTATATTCAGTATAATGTAAGTGCAAGTCAAAGGAGATTCATCATGCGTATTGCGATATTTACAGACACTTATTATCCTGATATTAATGGCGTTGTTTCATCAATTGGTATACTCAGAAACGAATTAATGAAACATGGTCATCAAGTCTTGATTATAACTACAATCCCTCCTCTTGGTGTTCATATGGAAGATGATCCATTTATAATTAGAATGAATGGAATCTCTCTTAAAAGTATTTATGGATATCGTATGGCAGGTATTTATAATCATAAAATATTTAATCAGATTAAAGAATTTAATCCAGATATCATTCATACGCAGACTGAATATGGCGTAGGCTTATTTGGAAGATTATGTGGTTATAAGCTTAATATTCCTACAGTATATACATTTCATACCAATCTTTATGACTACACTTACTATGTCACTAAAGGAATCGAACCATTTGATTCAATTGCGAAGAAGATTGTCAAGAAACTGATGAAGATATATACAACCCATACAACGTCTCTTATTGTCCCTAGTGTTAAAACTGCTTCTATGATGAAATCTATTGGAATAAAGAAAGAAATTAATATTGTTCCTACAGGACTCGAATTAGAACGCTTTAGAATACATAATGAAGAACATACTAAACAGATTAAAGAAGAATATCATCTTTCTAATCATTTTAATCTTATCTCTCTAGGAAGACTCGCAGAGGAAAAGTCATTAGATCTCATCATTGAGGCCATGCCTGATATTATCAAAAGAAATCCTGATATCCGCTTGTTTATAATTGGCGATGGGCCTGCAAAGAATAGCCTGATGCAGTTGACACATGATTTGGAAATGGATAACTATATCCGTTTTGCAGGATGTCAAAGTGCTGATGTTATTCCAGACTTCTATTATTCAGGAGATCTCTTTGTCTCTGCTTCCTTAACAGAAACACAAGGTTTAACCTTTATAGAAGCGATGGCTTCCTCATTACCTGTTTTAGCAAGATATGATTCGAATTTAGATCCTGTTATTGTAGAAGGTAAAAATGGTCATTTCTTCTATTCTAAAGAAGAATATATTGAAAAAGTAGTAGAACTATCTCATAAGGATTTAACGCCTTTTAAAGAGTATGCAGTCAAGCATGCTCAACAATTTGACTCTCATACTTTCTATGAAGGAGTGATGCAAGTGTATGATACATCTATAGATCATTTTGAAAATTGTTTCATTGTCTCTTCAATAACACCGAATGATAAGTTGGTCTCTATTGAATTGACTAGCGGTAAAAGAAGAGTTGCACTTGAATGTTCTTTAGAAGATGTTGAATCATTCCATCTTGTTAAAGGAGCACGTATCAATCATGATATGATTGATATTCTTAAAGAAAAGCAGAATGTCAGACAACTTTATTTTAAAGCAATTAAACTTCTTAGTTATCATGATTATTGTTTCCATGATTTAGTCAAAAGATTAGAAACATATGGTGACTTCAATGAGATAGAAATCATGAAATGTATGGCTTTATTAACTGATCGTCATTTGATAGATGATAGAAAATATGTGAAAAACTATATTGAAGCGACTTTGAAGAAGGGAAACGGCTTTAAAAGAGCAATTCTTGATTTGAAGAATAAAGACATACCTGAACATCTCATTGAAGAAGAAATAGAGAAATTTGACGAAACTGAAGAAAAAGACTATGCTTTAAATATTGTGGATCAGCTTTATTCAAACAATAGTAAGCTGTCTCCACAGGGGTTAATTCAAAAAATAAAGAGAACCCTATTCAATAAAGGATTTAGTCAAAGTACGATTGAATCAGTTATGAGTACTTATGACTTTGAATTTTCTCATGAACGTACATTGTCTTTATTAAGACAGGAATTTGAAAAGACATATAAACGTTATAAAAATAAATATCATGGTCAGGAACTAAAGATGCGTATCAGCCGTTTTCTTAAGCAGAAGGGGTATGATTATGAAGATATCTTGATTGTGATGGATGAAATATGGAGTGAATTGAATGATTAAAATTAATGAAATGCAGCCAGGAAAAGAAACTGTTGGATTTGAGGCTATTATTATTTCTGTGACTGTAGGTAAAACCAATGGCGCTAATAAATCGTCTTATTTAAATATAGTTTTGCAGGATGCGACAGGCACGATAGATGCAAAACTTTGGTCTGCAACAGATGAACAGATTCGTTTATTTGAAAGAGGACAGGTTGTAAGAGGAAAAGGGGATATCATCAACTATAAGGGCATGAGACAGATGAAAATCGTTAAGCTTGAGCCTATTGAAATGAATGATGAACAGAAGGCTTTATTTTTACCTCAACCTCCTGTTGAAAAAGCAGTGATGCAGAAGGAATTAGATAAGTACATGAAGAAAATCCATAATATTCGTCTTTATGCGATTGTTCATGGCCTTATTGAGAAACACTATACAGCCTTTGTGAACTATCCCGCTGCAACTAAAAATCATCATGATTTTGCATCAGGTCTTCTTTACCATACTTTATGTATGTTGAAACTTGCAGATCAGCTTATTGAAATATATAGCTATCTAGATGCTGATTTACTCTATGCAGGTGTTATTTTACATGATATCGGTAAAGTTAAGGAGTTCACCGGACCTATTGTCCCTGTCTATTCTATCGAAGGAAGTCTTGTAGGACATATTTCTATTGGTCATGCAATGGTTAAAGAAATGGCTGAAGAATTACATATTGAGGGAGAAGAAGTTTATCTGCTAGAACATATGATTCTTTCTCATCATGGCAAACAGGAATTTGGTTCTCCAATATTACCACAGATTCCTGAAGCAGAAGCATTAACACTTATTGATAATGTAGATGCACGTATGAATATGTTTGAAAAGGCACTTCATGATACGGAGCCAGGATCATATTCTGCACGTATCTTTGGGTTAGAGAATAGAAATGTATACAAATCTCGTAATTGATGTGATATAATAAAAAAAACGACAGGAGGTTTGACATGTGTATGGATAAGGTAAAAGATTGGTTATTCGGTGAAGAAGAAGAAGGATATACAGAAGATTACAATACAGCACAAAACGGACAGGAACAAAAATCTAATATTTTTGAAAACAATAAGACTAAAAAGACAAGTGAGATGTTGAAGCCATTTGATGCTAACTCGAGTCTTGTATTATTCGAACCACGCGCTTATTCTGATTCTCAGGAAATTGGTGGTTATTTAAAGAAGAATAAGGCTGCTGTAGTTAACTTACATCGTTTACAGAAAGAACAGCAGAAGCGTGTAGTTGATTTCTTAACTGGTGTTATTTTTGCGATTGATGGTGATATTCAGGTAATCGGTCCTAAAATTTTCTTATGTACACCTAAGAATATCGGCGTAACTGGTTCAATCACTCTAGATGATGAACCACAAGCAGCTGCGGAGGAATAAGTATTAGCATAGGCTAATACTTTTTTTATGAAAGATGTTAGAACATTTTAAAGGCGATGAAGAATTCGTTTCAAAAACATTAGATTACAAGGATCAGGCACTTTATTCACAGCGTATGATTCTTACACAATTTCTTGATCCTCATCAGCAGTCAATTGTAGAAAGTGTTATTGGACATGAACTTAAGGTAGAAGCGGATGGTGGATTTGATGGTGCGGAGAATAAGAGAGTATTAATTGCACCTGATTTCTATGAATTTGAACCTGAAGATTTTAAAGTGACTGTTTTTAGAGTAGATTATAATGATACATTTGGAAAACTAAAACATTCTGATGTATTAGGGGCCCTTATGCATTTAGGCATTAAGCGTCAATGTATTGGTGATATCAATGAAGAACCACTCTCTTTTGCCTGCATTAAAGAAAACAGTGATTATATTCGTATGAATTTAACACGTATTAAACGTTCTTCTATTCATCTTGTGGAAATGGAAGAACGTCTCTCTATTCATGCAGACACTTATACTAAAACATTGATTGTTTCTTCTTTGCGTCTAGATAAGATGGTAGCTGCATTATTTGGTATTTCTCGCAATAAAGCAGTTGACGCTATTCATGGGCAGTATGTCAAGCTTAACTACAAAGTTATTGAAGATATTTCAAAAATATGCGATAATAACGCTATAATATCTTTGCGTCATCATGGCCGAGTAAAGATATTCATAACAGATAGAAGAACAAAGCAAGATAATTATGTGATAGAAGGCCAATATTATCGATGAGGGAACGATTATGGGATACATGTTCAATAAGCAGTTTCGTGGATATAATACGGAAGAAGTAGATGAAACTATTGCGAGTCTAGAAAAGAATATCCAGGATAGATCACTGCAGATTAGAAGACTTGAAGAAGAATTAGAAAAAATCAAAAAAGAGAATATTGCGATGGCAAATCGTCAATCTATTGAACGAAAGACCAATGAGGAGATTTCTCGTCTTGCTTTAAAAGAAGCCAGTGAACTGATTACAAAGGCAAAGCATAATGCGAATATGATTCTGAAAGAATCAATGAATTATGTGAAAGGTTTAAGTGATGAAGTGGATGGTTTCAAGGATGAAGCAAAAGATTTCAGGGCTGAAATTGTAAAAATCAGCACAGAATTGTTAGAAACTATTGACAAATCAGAAATTTTTAGTTTAATTAATGAAGAAGAAAAAAAAGCGAAGAAAGAGAGCGCTGATCAAGAGAACTTATAGAGAAGCCGTGGGTGGTGGAAACGGTGAAGGAGTATTGGTCAGGAATCACTCTGGAGCTGCATCCTGAAATAAGTAGGGAATGCCGTTGATTGCGTTAAAATCTTAAGTGCATATCGAATGATATGAACAAAGGTGGTACCGCGTGCAAACGTCCTTTATGAAGGACGTTTTTTTATTTGTGAAAGGGGATATATATGAATTACAAAAGCACACTCTTAATGCCAAAAACTGATTTTGAGATGCGTGGTAAGCTTCCTACTAAGGAACCAGCTTACGTAGAAAGATGGCAGAACGCTAACATGTATGAAAAGGTCATCAAGCAGAATGAAGGAAAAGAACATTTCATTTTCCATGATGGACCTCCATATGCAAATGGTAATATGCATGTTGGACATATGTTAAATAAGGTTATTAAAGACGTTATTTGTCGTTATAAGAATATGGAAGGTTTCTATACACCATATATTCCAGGTTGGGATACTCATGGTTTACCTATCGAAAATGCGATTCAGAAGCAGGGTGTAGATAGAAAATCTATGTCTACTGCAAAGTTCAGAGAAAAATGTTATGAATATGCATTAAAGCAGGTAGAACGTCAGATGCAGCAGTGTATCCGTGTTGGAACATTTGCCGACTACAAACATCCATATTTAACATTAAATAAGGAATTCGAAGCAAGACAGATTGATGTATTTGCGAAGATGGCTGTAGATGGATTAATCTATAAAGGATTAAAGCCAGTATACTGGTCACCTTCATCTGAATCAGCATTAGCTGAAGCAGAAGTAGAATACCATGATGTAAAATCACCTACTATCTATGTACGTTTTAAGGTAAAAGATGGTAAAGGTATCTTAGAAGGTGATGATAACTATTTTGTAATCTGGACTACTACTCCTTGGACAATTCCAGGAAACCAGGCAATCTGTTTAAACCCACGTTTCACTTATGCATTAGTTAAATCTGAAAAAGGCAATCTTGTTGTCTTAGAAGAATTAGTTGATTCATTATGGGAAACATTTGGATTAAAAGAAAAAGAAATTTTAAAGCGTTTCAAGGGTGAAGAATTAGAATACATCACATGTACTCATCCACTTTATCCAGAAAGAGAATCATTAGTCATCATGGGTGACCATGTTACAACTGATTCAGGTACTGGATGCGTTCATACAGCAAGTGGATTTGGTGTAGACGACTTTAACATCTGTCAGAAATATAAATTACCAGTTCTTGTAAACGTTGATGAACATGGCTGCATGATGGAATCATGTGGTGAATGGCTTGCAGGTCAGTATGTTGATGATGCAAACAAGACTGTTACAGTAAAACTAGAAGAATTAGGTGCTTTACTAAATCTTACTTGGATAACACATAGTTACCCTCATGACTGGCGTACTAAGAAGCCTATCATCTTCAGAGCAACTGACCAGTGGTTCTGTTCTATCGATAAGATCAGAGAAAAATTATTAAGTGAAATCGATAGCGTTAACTGGATCAATGAATGGGGTCATATTAGAATCTATAACATGATTAAAGACCGTGGAGACTGGTGTATCTCAAGACAGAGAACTTGGGGCGTTCCAATTCCAATCTTCTATTGTGAAGATGGTACCCCTGTTATTGATCAGAAAGTATTTGATCATGTATCTGCATTGTTTAGAGAATTCGGTTCAAACGTATGGTTTGAAAGAGATGAAAAGGACCTTCTTCCAGAAGGTTATACAAACGAACATTCACCAAATGGTATCTTCAAGAAAGAAAAAGATATCATGGACGTATGGTTTGACTCAGGTTCATCACATACTGGTGTATTAGTAGAAAGAGGACTTGGTTATCCGGCTGATCTTTACTTTGAAGGTAGTGACCAGTATCGTGGATGGTTCAATTCTTCATTAATCATTGGTACTGCAGTACATGGTAAAGCACCATATAAGACAGTTTTATCTCATGGTTTCACTCTTGATGGTAAGGGATTAAAAATGAGTAAGTCTGGTGGAAATGCTGTTGATCCAATCAAGACAATCAACAAATGGGGTGCTGATATCTTAAGATTATGGGCTACTACTGTAGACTTCCAGTCAGATGTACGTATCTCTGATGATATCTTAAAGAAAGTATCTGAAAGCTATCGTAAGGTAAGAAATACTATGCGTTTCTTGCTTGGTAACTTAAATGATTTCAAGGATACTGATGTATTACCAGTAAATGAATTAGAACCAGTAGATCAGTATATGTTAGCTAAGTTAAATGACTTGATGGATGCATATCATAAGTCTATGGATTCTTATAACTTCTCAGAAGCAAATAAGGAAATCTTAAACTATTTCACTAATACACTAAGTGCATTCTATATGGACTTCACAAAGGATATCCTTTATATCGAAAAGGCTGATTCTACAAGAAGAAGACAGGTACAGACAGTTCTTTATCATCATGCAAAGACAATGATGAAGTTAATCTCACCAATCTTAGTCTTCACTGCAGAAGAATTACATGATCACTTCCATTGTGATGCAAAACAGGAAGAATCTGTATTCCTAGAAGCTAAGCCTGAAAAGTTCGAAATTGAAAATGAGGATGCATTAAAAGCACAGTTCGACTTATTCATGAACTTACGTACTGATGTAATGAAGTCATTAGAAAACTTAAGAGCTGAAAAAGTAATCAATTCTAACATGGAAGGTAAGCTTACTATCACTCTTAAGGATGAATATAAGTCTTTAGCTGCATTAGAAGATTCTATGAAGCAGTTATTCATCGTTGCAAAGGTTACTTTAGATGACAATGCTGAAGGTAAAGATGAATATGAAACTTGTTTCATCAAGGCTGAAAAATTCCATGGTGTTCAGTGTCCAAGATGCTGGAACTGGTTCGAAGAAGGCGAATTAGTAGATGGATTATGTCCAAGATGTCATGAAGTTGTAGAAACTTTACCAGCTACAGAAGAAGAATAAAAAAATAGGATATGGGAGCGTTCCTATATCCTTTTATTATGCAATAAAAAAAGTCTAGAAATCTAGACTACTGACTACTCCCACGGGCAAGCCCATGGGGTTCTTACTGTCAAGTTTAGCTTGTAATCGTACATCATTTTCAGAGTTTGGAATACAAGTATAAATCTATTTGAGTAAGAACTTCTATTACCAAGTGGTCCAACGACCACATTAACGGTAAGTTTCTATCTTGCGATATGGAAGTATAATCAATCTCCCTTATGTTTATTTTCTGCTATTTTGATTCTACTATTCAATACTTTGATTCTATTAGTCTTAATTCTTTTAATTAAGGCTTCTTCCTTACTGTAACACTTTTCAAATTCTGAAATACATCTGTCTCTATCTATATTCTTAGTCCTATACTCATAGCAGTACAACAGAAATGATGAATACCAGCCTCTTTGTACTAGAGTTCCATCTGCTAAATGATACATCCTGTCGGATAATTTCTTCTTTATGTAATCATCTGCGGTATGGTCATATTGTGATGCTCTATAATCAGTAGGCACTTCTATATATGTACCACCTGTGGTCTTGAACTTTTCTTCTACAACAATCTGAAACCCAGAAGGGCATCTATTCTTTATAGACTTACCAAAACGTTTTTTCTTATTAAACTTACGCATATGGTCAAGAAATGTAATAGTTTCGCCATCCTCAACAGAATAGATACGTACAAGGTTTTCAAGTTCTATTTTCCACTCCATAGGAATAGTTATGTTTACCTGAACATTATTTGATTTTGGTCTTCCCATTGAGTAAAGAGTTCTTTCAGCTTTTATACATACATTATATATTTACTCTATACAAAATTCTTAAGTAAAAATTATGTGGCTTTCATCCCATAGGCAAGCCCATGATTTTTTCGCCATTAATTAATAACCACGTTTATATTCTTCAAAGCGGTCTAAAGAGTAGCCAATTAATCTTAATACGAAGATTAAAACAAAGCCTACCGCAAATAGAATATATAAATGTGCAAAGAAGCCAATCACACAGCATAACGCAAATACGATATAGCCAACAGTTGTTAAGAAATCCATATATTTATGTTCTTTTAATCCGTTCATAATTTCACCTCATTCTAGGATATTATATCATTCTCTGTAAGCGAAAACAATTGCAGAATTACTCTTAAACTTGCGTGGTAGGAATGCTATAATGGGTGTAATTATGGAGGCAGTTATGATAAAAGGTTGTATATTTGATTTAGATGGAACATTAGTTGATTCTTTAAAGGATCTCGCAGTAAGTACAAATCATGCTTTGGAGGCATGTGGGTTAGCACCACATCCTATTGAAAAGTATAAACAGTATGTAGGTAATGGTGTTTTAAAACTAGTAGAACGTGCACTTGGAGAAGATCATCAGGATTTGTTTGATCAGTGTTTACAAGAATTCATGGACTACTATAAGGAACATTGTTTTGATTATACAGCACCATATGCTGGTATTAAGGAATTAGTAGAAGATTTACATAAAGAAGGTATTAAACTTGCTTGTGTTACTAATAAACCACATACAGTGGCTGAAGTGATTGTACCTAAGTTATTTGGCAATCGTTTTATTACTACATACGGGGGATGCTCAGATTATCCTAAAAAGCCTGATATCACTTCTTTAAATCTCGCATTAAAAGATATTGGTTTGACTAAGGATGAATGTGTTTTTATTGGTGATTCTAATGTTGATATAGAAACAGGAATTAACGCTTCTATGAAGACAATTGGATGTGACTGGGGATTTAGAGGAGAGGCAGAGTTAAAGGCTGCAGGTGCCACTAAAATCGCTTATAAGGCGCATGATATCAAGGAGTATGTAGATGATTGGAATAAGTAAATGCTTATGTGGCTATGATTGTACTTATCGAGGCGATTCTAATAGAATAGAAGCATTAGAACTTATTGATAAGAAAGGTGAAGCAGTCCTTATTTGTCCTGAAGTATTAGGAGGACTTTCTATTCCTAGAGATCCTGCTGAAATAGTTTCAGAAGAGCCATTATGTGTGCAGACAGTAAATGGAAAAAATGTTACAAAGGAATATGTAGAAGGAGCACAGAAAGCACTTGAAATACTAAAAGCACATGACATTGAATATGTCATCTTAAAGAGCCGTTCTCCTAGCTGTGGGTTCAATCATATTTATGATGGTACATTCTCTCACAATGTTATTGATGCAGATGGTATATTTGTTCGTTTACTTAAAAAAGAGGGATATAAGATTTATACAGAGGAGAACTATCCAGGTAAATTGTAAAAAACATACAAAGTAGGCGCTAGACTAGAAAAATAGGAATGAATATATTAGAATATGAGTATATGAAATAGGAGGAATATATAATGGGACATATTTTAAAGGTCCAGCCAGTTTTAAAAGAAAAAATCTGGGGTGGAACTAAGCTAAGAGATGTTTATGGCTATGATATCCCTAGTGATCATACAGGAGAAGCATGGGTTATTTCAGGTCATAAGAGTGGCGATTGCCCAATCGTTGAAGGTGAATATAAAGGAAAAACAGTATCATGGATGTTTGAAAATCATCGCGAATTATTTGGTAATGTAGAAGGTGATCAGTTCCCATTACTTGTAAAGATCATCGATGCTAAACAGGATTTATCTGTACAGGTACATCCAGATAATGAATATGCAAAGATTCATGAAAATTCTTTAGGTAAGACTGAATCATGGTATGTATTACAGGCGGATGTTGGTACAGATATGGTTATGGGTCATTATGCTAAAACTAAAGAAGAATTTATTAAGGATATTGAAGAAGATAAGTATAATGAATTACTCAATCGTTTTAAAATCCATAAGGGTGATTTCTTCTATATCCCGGCAGGTACATTACATGCAATCTGTGGTGGTTCATTAATCTATGAAGCACAGCAGTCTTCAGATGTTACTTATCGTGTTTATGATTATCATCGTAAGGGTGATGATGGTAAAGAAAGAGAATTACATGTACAGCAGTCAATCGACTGTACAAAGGTGCCAGCTGATTTAGAACAGAATAAAATATTTGTAAATACTAAATTAGACCATGGTTCTAAGACTAGATATTTAAAATGTGAATACCTAACTGTTGATCATTACTTAATTGAAGGAAGTACAGAAATTAAAAATGATGATCCATTCCAGTTAGTATCAGTCATTGATGGTGAAGGTACAGTCAATGATATGCCTATTAAAAAAGGTGATCAGTTTATCATCTGTTCTGATGTTGATTTAGTACATTATGAAGGTGGACTAGAATTAATGGTGACAACACTATAATTCATTTAAGAGCACGTAAGTGCTCTTTTGTTGACTTTAAATGAAATGCTTCGTATAATTCTGGTATAAAAATGATAAGGAGGAAAATTATGGGTATATATGAAAAAGCATTAGCACTTCATAAAGAACATCATGGTAAGATGGAAATCAATGTGAAGGTACCTATGGAAACAATGGAAGATTTGTCTATGGCTTATACACCTGGTGTTGCTCAGCCATGCCGTGAAATCCACAATAATCCAGAAACTGTTTATGATTATACATGGAAGGGTAATAGTGTGGCAGTAGTCAGTGATGGAACTGCTGTACTAGGACTTGGTGATATCGGACCAGCTGCAGGGCTACCAGTAATGGAAGGTAAATCTATCCTTTTTAAGAAATATGCGAATATTGATGCTGTTCCTCTTTGTATTGATACAAAGGATCCTCAAGAAATTATTAAGTTCTGTAAACAGATTGCTCCTACTTTTGGTGGTATTAACCTAGAAGATATCAGTGCACCACGTTGCGTAGAAATTGAAAGAACACTAAAGAAGGAATTAGATATTCCTGTATTCCATGATGATCAGCATGGTACAGCTATTGTCGTTACTGCTGCTTTAGTCAATGCCTTAAAGGTTGTTGGTAAGAAGCCAGAAGACGTGACTGTTGTAGTCAGTGGTACAGGTGCTGCAGGAAGTTCTATTATCCATATGATTCATGATTTAGGTGTTAAAGAAATCTATGGCTTTAATATCAACGGTATTGTGATCAAAGAAGACTATGACAAGTATGACTTCTTAACTCAGGAATTAACAGAAATCACAAACAAATCTAATAAACGTATGACTATGGCTGAAGCAGTGAAAGAAGCAGATATCTTTATCGGGGTTTCAGCTCCAGGACTTCTTACTAAAGAAATGGTACAGTCAATGAAAGAAAAGCCTGTTGTATTCGCAATGGCTAATCCAGAACCTGAAATTAAATATCATGATGCAGTAGATGCAGGTGCTGCAGTCGTAGGAACTGGACGTTCAGACTTCCCTAACCAGATCAATAATGTATTAGCCTTCCCAGGCTTATTTAGAGGCGCTTTAGATGTTCATGCGACTAAGATTACTGAAGGTATGAAATTAGCCGCTGCAAAGGGCTTAGCAAGTCTTGTAAGTGATGAAGAATTAAATAAGGATTATATCATCCCTCGTGCAACTGACGCGCGTGTAGCAGTGACTGTTGCAAAAGCAGTAAGTGACCAGGCTATTAAAGAAGATGTAATTGCCCATAAATAACACAGATACGGTTCTTAAGAACCGTATTTTTTTACAAAAAAAAAAGAATAGCTCTCGCTATTCTTCTTCTCCATCATCATAGTTAGAAACATTGTGATAAACCTGGTCAACATCATCACAGTCATTAAGAAGATTCATTAGTCTTTCAAATAAAACCATATCTTCACCTTCAAGTTCAACTGTTTCCTGTGGTTTAGTCTGGATTTCATCAACATCAAAATCAACATCAGGTAGCTTATTTTCAATCGCTGTCTTGATGGCATTGTAATCAGTTGGTTCACCAGTAATCTTTAAACTGCCATCTTCTAAAGTTTCGATATCTTTAGGATCAACTTCGCCTTCGATTAATGCATCAATTGCAGTTTCTTCGTCCATTCCTTTGAACTGAACAACAGATTCTACATCATATAAATAAGATACTGAACCTTCAGCACCAAGCTTAGCTTTTGATTTAGTGAATGCAGGACGTACCTGTGAAATAGTACGGTTGATGTTATCTGTTAAACATTTAACAATAACAGTTGATCCTGAAGGACCAAAACCTTCAAACTGTACGCTTTCATAATCTTCTACAGCACCGTTCTTAACTTTATCAATCGCACGTTTGATAACATCTCCAGGAACCTGATCTTTCTTTGCTTTCTCAATTAATCTTCTAAGGCTTAGATTACCGTCCGGTTCAGGGCCGCCTGCCTTTGCTGCTAAATAGATTTCTTTACCATAGTAAGAATAAAGTTTAGTTTTCTTAGCAGCAGTCTTTGCCATTGCGGCTTTACGTACTTCATGAGCTCTACCCATAATCTAATTCCTCCTTGTAAATTTCCTTACACATTATAAACACAAAGACTAATTATTTCAATAAAGAATTGGAAAATACACTAGAAATGCATTACTATTGTATCGAGGTGCAAAAAAATGAAAAAGAAAATGATTATTATTGGGGGAGGTATATCAGGTATATATCTTTCTATTTTATTAAAAAAATATCTTGATATCGATGTTGCTGTACTAGAAGCTAATGACAAGCCATTAAAGAAGCTTCTTGCGACAGGGAATGGTCGCTGTAATCTTTCTAACAAGGATCTTGACAAGTCACATTATGATGGAGAAATCAAACCATGGGTGAGCGATATTATTCATCACTTTGATATTGTGGAAGCATTAAAGGATATTGGTCTTTATACAAAATATATGGGTAATCTCTTATATCCTTATAGTGAATCAGCTAAAGCTGTTCAGACATTATTCTTAAATAGAGCAGAAGAATATGGTGTAGAAATTATTTGTGAGGAAGAAGTCTTATTTATTAAAAAGAATAAGCACGGCTATTTAATACATGCAGTCAATAAGGATTATCAGGCAGATTATGTCACTATCTCTTGTGGAACACCTGCTGGTAAGTTATCTGGCACGAAAGATAGAAGAACGCTTTTTAACTCTCTAGAAGTGGATTATCGTCCTATGAGGCCTACTATTACTCAGTTGATGACTGAACCTGTTTATAAGAAATTAAAGGGTGTCAGAATGAAAGGGGAATTTACTTTAAAAGGACATAAAGAAAAAGGAGAACTTCTTTTTACTGATTATGGCATCAGTGGAATTGCAGTAATGGTTTTAAGCCGTTATGCGTGTCCTGGAGATAAAATTATATGTGATTTCTATCCTGAATTTACAGATCAAGAACTACATTCAATTATTCGTACATTAAAAAAAATGAGTGGTCCTTATGATGGTCTGGTTCATCCAAAATTAGTGTCAATAGTAGAAAATCAGAAAAATCCGGTCTCTTTCCTTAAACATCTAGAATTCACTGTCAAAGCTTTAAGAGGCGAAGAATTTGCCCAGGCTGATCTTGGGGGATTGATGATTTCTAATTTTAATGAATCTTTTGAATTCATTAACTATCCTCATCTTTATGCAACAGGTGAAATATTAGATATCACTGGGGATTGTGGTGGTTATAACATTCATTTTGCATTAGCAAGTGCTTATTCTGTTTTTGAAGAGGTTTCAAAAACAACACAATAAATTAGGAAAAAGGCAAATATAATCAAAAATATTTGTTTTGGTATAAAAAAGGTGAAGATATTATATTGACAAACCAAAATGAGATTGTATAATAAGGAGCATATACAAATTGGAGGGATAATGTATGAAATTCAAAACAATCGTGACAGCTGGTGCAGTCGCAGCAATGTTAGTAGGTTGTAGTAATGGGAATTCTACTACAACAGATATCAAAGCACCTAAATTTGGTTTTATCGGCCCACTAAGTGGTGAAGCTTCTCAGTATGGTAGTGCTGTAAAGAATGCTATGAAGATGGCTATTAAGGATTATAACAAGAAACATGGCACTAAGATTACAGGCGTTTACTATGATGATAAGGCTGATCCAACTACTGCCGTAAATGACTATAACAAGTTATATAATGATGATAAGGTCACTGCGGTTCTTTCACCAGTAACAACTGGTTCTGCACTTTCAGTAGCAAGTGCTGCAAGCAAGAACAACACACCAATTCTTTCACCATCTGCTTCAGGTGACAAATTCACTATGAATGGTAAAACAGCTTATAAGAACGTATTCAGAATCTGTACAAACGATTCTTATGCTGGTAGTTACTTAGCTAAGCAGTCTAAAACTAAATATAGCTATAAGAATGTAGCTGTTCTTTACAACAAGGAATCTGATTATTCTACAGGTGTTGCAGCTGCTTATAAAGCTGAAGCAAAGAAGCAGGGCGTTAATGTTTCATTCTATGAAGCATACAATGCAAATACTAAAGATTTCTCAACATTCATTTCTAAGATCAAACAGGCTAATCCTGATGCTGTTTTCTTACCAGATTACTATGAAACAGTTGTATCTATTACAAAACAGTTAAGAGACTCTGGCGTTAAGGCTCCAATATTTGGTGCTGATGGCTGGGATGGTGTTCTTGGTGTTAAGGGTGTTAACACTGCAGACTTTGAAAACTGCTTCTTCACAAGTGGTTACAACAAAGATGCAACTAGCGGTCCTACATATGAATTTGTAAAAGCTTACGAAAAAGAATATGGAACAACTCCAAGTATGTTCGCTGGTATGGCTTATGATACAGTTACTGTTATGATGAAAGCTATCAACAAAGCTAAATCAACTGATCCTGAAAAGGTAAATGCTGCATTAGAAAAGATCAAAGTATCTGATGATGAAGCAGTTTGTGGTGGATTCACTTATGATAAGAACCACAATCCTGTTAAGGAATTAAATATCGTAACTATTAAAAATGGTCAGTATGTAACTGCAAAATAACGATGAATAAAGGAGAGTTCATCTCTCCTTATTTTTTTATTTTTAGAGGGGAGAAGTAATTATGATTAACTTTATCAACCAAATCATCAACGGACTCTCGACTGGGAGTATGTATGCTTTAGTTGCAATTGGTTATACAATGGTTTATGGTATTGCGAAAATGATCAACTTTGCCCATGGTGATATCATCATGGCAGGGGCTTATTTCGCATTAATCGCAATAGGCTTTGTAGGACCTATTCCAGCTATCTTGTTTTCTATAGTTGTGACTGCAGCTTTAGGTGTTTTAACAGAAAAAGTAGCTTATAAACCTTTGAGAGGTAAAGGTTCACTTGAAGTATTGATCACTGCCATTGGTGTCAGCTATTTATTAGAAAATGTATTCTTATTAATCTTTGGTAGTGCGGCTCGTACATTCCCGCAGATCATGCCAAAAGGTACAATTAATCTTGGAGCTATTTCTATTAAATATATCACTGTTATTACTCTAGTAGTAACAGCTGTTTGTACTGCTGTTTTATTGTTCTTTATTAATAAGACAAAATTAGGAAAAGCAATGCGTGCTGTATCAGAAGACCAGGGTGCAGCCCAGTTAATGGGTATAAACGTAAATACAACAGTATCTCTTACATTTGCGATTGGTTCAGGTCTTGGTGCTATTGCAGGCGTTATTTATGGATGTGCTTATTCATTAATCACTCCATATATCGGTTTGATGTTAGGTATTAAAGCATTTATTGCGGCTGTACTCGGTGGAATTGGTAGTGTACCAGGAGCTATGGTTGGTGGTTTAATGCTTGGTGTTGCTGAATCACTTACAATTGCCTATATTTCTTCAGATTTCTCTGATGCAGTTGTATTTGGTATTCTTATTATTGTCTTATTAGTTAAGCCAGCAGGCTTATTTGGTAAGAATGTAAGAGAGAAGGTGTAGTCTATGGAAAAACTAATAAAAAACGAACTATTCAGATCATTCATTCTTTCAATTGTGATCTTTGCAGTATTGATGATAGGAACAGCTACATCTGTTATTAACTCTTATTGGCAAGGTGTATTAATTCTTTGTGGTATTAATATTATCCTCGCTGTATCACTTAACTTAGCAGCTGGTTATTTGGGACAGCTTACCTTAGGACATGCTGGTTTCATGTCAGTAGGTGCTTATACATCCGCTTTAATTAGTATTTATTTAAATCTTCCATTTATTGTATCACTACTTATTGGTGCGATTGCTGCTGGCATTATTGGTTTAATTATCGGTATTCCAGTATTAAGATTAAAAGGTGACTATCTTTGTATTATCACTCTTGCTTTCAATGAAATCATCCGTGTTATTATGAACAACCTTGAAATCACTAATGGAGCAAAAGGGTTAATTGGTATTCCTATGAATACAAATCTTGTTTATGTCTTTATCGCTATGATTATCACAATCTTTGTAGTATATTCAATTGTGAAATCTAGACATGGACGTGCCATCATCTCAATTCGTGAAGATGAAACAGCATCAGAACTAACAGGTATTGATGTTGGTTATTATAAAGTATTGGCCTTTGCAGTGAGTGCTATTTTTGCTGGACTAGCAGGAGGCTTATATGCTCACTATTATACAGTTATCCTTCCTAAAGGATTTGACTTCAACAAATCAGTTGAAATTCTAGTCATGGTTGTACTTGGTGGTATGGGTAACTTGAAGGGCTCTATTATTGCAGCTATTGTTCTTACTATAATTCCAGAACTATTGATTTCATTCTCACAGTACAGAATGTTGTTATACGCAATTGTATTAATTGCCGCTATGATTTTAAAGGGAACAGGTAAAGGCGAACAGATTATGGAACGTCTTCCATTCTTTAAAAAGAAAGATGAGGTGAAGCCAGAATGAGTACACCATTATTAAAAGCGGAAGGTCTTGGCATTCAGTTTGGTGGATTAAAGGCCGTAGATGAATTTAACTTTGAAATCGATAAGAACCAGTTATTTGGTTTAATTGGTCCAAATGGTGCAGGTAAAACAACTGTCTTCAACCTATTAACAGGTGTTTATCAGCCTACAAGTGGTCGTATCCTTTTTGAAGGACAGCCAATTAAAAAAGCAAACACTATTAAGATTACTAAAGCAGGTATTGCAAGAACTTTCCAGAATATCCGTTTATTTAAGGAAATGAGCGTTATTGATAACGTAAAAGTAGGATTACATTACTCTCACCCATATACATTATTTGATGCATTATTCCATACACCTAAATATAAGAAGGCTGAAGCAGCTATGCAGGAAGAGGCTTTATCTTTATTACGTGTGTTCCATCTAGAAGAATTTGCAGAATCTAAGTCAAAGAATTTACCTTATGGTAAACAGAGAAAGCTTGAAATTGCGAGAGCACTAGCGACTGCTCCTAAACTATTGCTTCTGGATGAACCTGCTGCAGGAATGAACCCTACAGAAACAGCTGAATTAATGGAAACTATTAAAATAGTAAGAGAAAAGTTCTCAGTCGCAATTCTTCTTATTGAACATGATATGAAGCTTGTTATGGGAATCTGTGAAAAGATTGCTGTATTAAACTTTGGTACAGTACTTGCTTTTGGTACACCTGAAGAAATTAGAAACAACCCTGATGTTGTAGCTGCCTACCTAGGCAATGAAGAGGAGGGCTAAAGATGTTATTAGAAGTTAAGGATCTTGAAGTACACTACGGTGTCATTAATGCGATTAAGAAGATTTCATTTAATGTTGAACAAGGTGAAATCGTTGCACTTATCGGTGCCAATGGTGCGGGTAAGACAAGTACAATGCATGCTATTTCTGGCTTATTAAATGGCAAGAGTGGTGAAATCATCTTTAATGGTGAAAACATCATGAAGACGCCTGCTCATAAGATTGTTTCTAAAGGTCTTGCACAGGTTCCTGAAGGACGTCGTATCTTTGCCCAGCTGAGTGTAGAAGATAACCTAGAAATGGGTGCCTATCTTCGTAATGATGCAGATGGCATCAAGAATGATATTGAACATATTTATACATTATTCCCACGTCTAAGAGAAAGAAAAAAACAGTTGGCTGGTACATTATCTGGTGGTGAGCAGCAGATGCTTGCTATGGGCCGTGCTTTGATGTCTAAACCAAAACTATTATTACTAGATGAACCATCAATGGGTCTTTCTCCAATCCTTGTTAATGAAATCTTTGATATCATTAAAGAAGTTAATGAAAAAGAAAATATGACTATTCTACTTGTAGAACAGAATGCGAATAAAGCACTCTCTATCGCAGATCATGCTTATGTACTTGAAACAGGTAATATTACTGTATCAGGTAAAGCTGAAGATGTTGCAAATAATCCACGTGTTAGAGAAGCATATCTTGGATAACAAGTCCTCCCAAAGGGAGGACTTTTTTTATATATACACCACTATTTCTAAAATATTAAAAAATTCTTAATCAAAAAAAGAGTGATATATACAGTATAAAATATAAATACTTAAGAATATCTTAAGAAAATAGTAGACAGATATAAGTCATGGTGTTATAATCGCATTTGTTGAAAAGCAAAGGAGAATAACTATGACTAAAAATGCCCCCACAACTTTTAATGCAATTGTAGAGAGAATCAGAACTCAGAAAACAATGCTGCTGCCAGCAGTTGCAATCTCTGCATTTGCCCTCGTAGGTTATGCTGCGGCTGACCGTCAGGCACCTGTTATTCATTCAAATAAGATTGTTGTTCCTTATGGTACAAAGCTAAATGCATCTGATTTTGAAATTACAGATAACCGTGATAATTTAGATATCATGGATGTTTCTATTCAATCAGGATCATATGAATCAAAACAGTTAGGTACTTATTCAGTGAAAGTTTCTGTTACCGACACATTCAAGAATACAACTAATAAAGAAGTCGAAGTACAGGTTATTGATAATAAAGCACCTGTTATTTCAGCACGCGTTGACGGCGGTTATATCATAGATGTAGAAGCCAATGGATCAAATAACTTATTTGACTATGTGAAAGCGACAGATAATGTAGATGGTGACGTCAGTGATTTCATCACTTTTGATGGCAGTATTGATACAGCTGTTATTGGGGAACAGAAGGTTGTTGCTCATGTAGAAGATAATGCAGGAAACAAAGCTGAAAAAACACTTTCATTTAATGTAAAGGATTCTATTGCACCAGTACTTACTCAAAAGACACAGTCATTTGATGTAAACTATGGTGAACCTTTCAATCCTGCTGATTATTTTGATGTATCAGATAATTTTGATCCATCTCCAGTATTAACTGTTAAAGGTGATATTGATACTAAGAAATTAAATAGCGAACAGAAAGCAACTATTATTGCAACTGATAATAGTGGTAATGAAACAAAACAGACATGTACTTTCAATATTAAGGATATCAAAGGTCCTGAAATCAAGTTGAATACAAATAAAGTTTCTATTACTGAAGGAACATCTGTGAACTGGCGTTCACTCATCGTTTCAGCTATTGATAATTTAGATGGTGATTTAACTAAATATGTTGGAATCAGTGGTAATGTAGATGTAAATAATGAAGGTTGCTATACAGCAACTTATACTGTAACTGATAAGACTGGTAACACAACAGTTGTTAATATTCCTGTAGAAGTAAAATCTAGAAATACAGCTCTTATTCAGACTGCATTAGGTAAGATTGGATGCCGTTATAGAATGGGTGCTGTAGGACCTAATGTCTTTGACTGTTCAAGCTTTACTAGATGGGTATATAGACAGAATGGACGTTCGTTAAGTGGTACAGCTGCTGTGCAGTATAATACAACTCAAAGAGTAGATAGAAATGCATTAAAGCCCGGTGATCTTGTATTCTTTAAGAATACATATAAGAAAGGCATCTCTCACGTAGGTATTTATCTAGGTGGAGGAAGATTCGTACATGCTGCCAATGAAAAGAAGGGTGTTATTACTTCTTCTCTAGGTGAATCTTATTATGCTGCTCATTATGCAGGCGGAGGAAGAGTTTGATCTTTAAGGAAATCGGTTTCGATTTCCTCTTTTTTTATGATAAAATAAAAGAGTGAAGGGAGTGTTTATGATGTATATAGGAACACAGGATTTACTCAAGCAGTATGATGCTTATTTATTAGAACATGGTTATCAAATAGAAGAGCTTGTTAATCTTGCAAGTGATGCATTACTCAATCATTTCACAAAATATAATCAGTTGGCTATTTTAATAGGACCAGGTAATAATGGGGCAGATGGCTATTCTTTAGGATTAAAACTAGAGAAACTAGGAAAACAAGTCAACTATTATTACAGTGGGGATATAGGCAAGGTATCACAGGCTAATCGCTATTATCGTGATCAATGTGAAGATAATCATCTTATTTATGTAGATGAAGATAATATTAATGCAATTAACTGGAATGACTATGATTGTATTGTCGATGGATTATTTGGATTTGGATTAAATAGCGCCCCTAGAGGCATGTACAAGATTATGATTGAGTCTATTAATGATACTTATAAAGGTATTGTTGGGGCTATTGACATCCCTACAGGACTTGACTGTAATACAGGTAAAGCGTATGAAGCAGCATTAAAGGCAGATTTCACAGTTACTTTAACTGCTTTAAAACAAGGCTTCTTAGATCCACGTTCACTCGAATATACAGGTGAAGTGATTTTAGAAACATTGGCTGTGAATGATTGTTTCAAGGAAGCAGGCTTATTTGAATATGTAGGAGAAGAATATGCGAAAGCACATTTAAGAAAGAGAGTCTATAATGGTTATAAGAATATCTATGGGGTAGATGGTTTAATTGTAGGAAGTAACCAATATACAGGTGCACCATTACTTGCGACTAAAGCAGCTTATTATACTGGTGCAGGTATTGTGAAGACAATTACTTCAGAAAAAGTGACAGCACTATTACCTCTTTATATTCCTGAAGCCATTCCAGTTACAAGACCACAGATTTTCCATTATGATGATTTTGATGGTTATGATGCATTATTAGTCGGATGTGGTTTAGGACTTGAAGAGGGGGCTTTTAGAGCCGTTATTGATATTATGACAGCTTCTATCTGCCCACTTGTCCTTGATGCAGATGCACTTACAATTCTATCTAGAAATATGCATTTATTAGAAAAACAGAATCGTAGTGTTATTCTTACGCCTCATATTGGTGAATTCAAACGTTTATGTCATGTAGAGGATTATCCTGATTTGATGATGGCAGCACAGAGCTTTGCCTCAAAGTATCATTGTATTCTTGTCTTAAAAGGGCCTCATACTATTGTGACTGATGGTAAGACATCTTATCGTATTGCGTCTGGTAATAAAGCCATGGCGGTTGGTGGTATGGGTGATACACTCGCTGGAATCATTACATCACTTCTAGGACAGGGTTATGAAGCATTAGAAGCGGCAGTACTTGGTGTTTATATTCACGGACGTGCTGGAGATGAAGTCGCAAAACAGGCTTATACAGTTATCCCTGAAAAACTTATTGAAGAAATACCACATACAATGGCTGTACTTGCTGGTGAAATAGAATAAGAAAAAGCTGGAAAGCAAAAATTGCTCTCCAGCTATTTTTTTAGTCTGATAATAGAAATATTACGATTTTTAGTATGTGTTTTACGATAACTAAAGAATAAATCATCATTCTCCATTGTACAATAAGGACTGACTTCGATATGTTCTTCTAAAACACCACAGTTAAGTAACTGCTGTTTAATAAGTCCTTTAGAATTAAGAAGATAATGTGTTTCATCTTTTTTAGTATAGAAAGAAGATGTATCAAAACTCATACTTTTAACACGATCAATAATATCATCCATCGCTTCAAAGTTTCGTGCCTCAATAGAAGGTCCTACATAAGCATAAATATGACTAGGATCACATCCTTCATCTTCTATTAAATGACGTGTTACCTTGCCTACAATCTCAGTAACCGTACCTTTCCATCCTGAATGAATTGCAGCCACTAGATGCTGGTTCTCACAATATAAAAGAACAGGACAGCAATCTGCATGAAAAGTAAAAAGAGTGAGATTTGTATCTCTTGTATATAATGCATCAAAACCTAAATAGGCATCCTTTTGGCTATATATCCCTTTACCGCCATCATTTTTATTTACATTCAAATAATGTGTTGTATGACGCTGTAAAGGTGCAACCATATGATCAAGCTCAGTATGAAGCATTTGTGCAAGTTCTTTACGGTTTTCTAGCACCTGCTTGTCATCCAAGCCGTTATAGCTCATATTGAACAGCCTACCATCAATATGAGCTGGTACTGTATAGCCTTCTACCATATCATTATTAAATTTCCAAGGTATTAATTTCATCTAGCATCCTCCACTTTCTCTAATTCATCATAGAAAGAATCGTCAGGATCAATATAAATTGTTTTATAATGTCCTAAAAGAACTAAACCTGGCTTATTTGTATGAGGTTTTTTTAAGTTCTTCACTAAACAATAATTCACCGGAACACTTGAACTATATTTCCCCTTAGAGAAATATGCCGCAATATTTGCAGCAAGTCTCATAGTATACTCATCCAGATTTTCTGCATGCACAATAATATGAGAACCAGGCATATCCTTCACATGGAACCACATATCATTACGTGATGCCATTTTGAATGTCAGATAATCATTCTGCAAGTTATTCTTACCAACATAAATAATAATACCATCACGAGTACGATAGACATCATAATGAGGATGTGTTTTCTTTTTTAACTTCTTCACATTCTTCTTACGGATATATCCCATGTTTTCAAGCTCTTCCTTGATTTCCATGGCATCATAATAATCCGCATTATCCATCAAGGTATTTAAAGTATCAAAATAATTGATTTCTTCTTTCGTCTTTTCAATCTGTTCCTCTAGAACCTTTAAGGAATTCTTTGCTTTCTGATACTTATTATAATAATGGTTGGCGTTTGTTTTTCCATCAAAACGCTCATCAAGTTCAATAGTCATCTTTGTTCCATCATAATAATTATCCACAGTCACTTCCTTCATTCCTTTTTGAATAAGATGTAAAGAAGCATATAAGAGATCACCTTTAATACGATATTCATCACTATTATGAGAATCAAATAATGTCTTTTCTAGCTTATCAAGCTTATTCACGTTTTTTGTATATTCTTTCTGAATAAAATGAAGAATATCAGAAGTCTGCTGTTTAATACGATCCTTCTGATCAATAAACTGATAATACGCATCTAATCCATCAAAAAGAGAATAGTGATCAATTCTTTTTCCAAAACAAGTCAAAGGAATTACATGATACTTCTCTTTATCACCTCGTGTGATATAGAGTTCTTTACTATTTTGTATTTCATTCATAATTGTTTTGAAATCAGTCCCCTGTTCTATTCTGACAGCCACTTCTTCAGCTAAGTCCTTAGAGAATCCTTCAAACTCTTTTACAAGCTGAGTTGTCTCAGGGGTATTCTCAAATGGATTCTTCTTATCGAGAAGTGGAGGGTAGGTATAAGTAATCCCTGGCTGCATAATACGAATACTATCGCTCGGAGAAACACGCTTTAAACATTCAAGAATCTTATCTTCTTTATTTGTAAGAATAAAGTTAGAGTGCTTACCCATGATTTCTATATAGAGATGATACTCTACAAGATCTTTAAATTCATTTCTTCCTCTTAAAGTTATCTTTAATATACGATCAAGTCCCACCTGTTCAATACGCTCAATAAAAGACCCCTCAATATGTTTTCTTAGAAACATAGTCAAAGCGTTAGGAAAATCAGGTGTAGGATAATTCAATTGCGTTAACTGAACACGGGCATACATTGGATGAATAGAAACAAGGAGTTTCTTATTTTCATTCTGTGCACGTACAGTCATTAATAATTCGTATTTCGATATCTGATATAATTTTGAAATACGTCCTGTCACGATTGTTTCATTTAATAATTCTGTAACACGTGACAATACAATTCCATCAAATGCCATATTCATCACCCGACTTAGTATAACATATTTAAAAGTGTTTGACATCACTGTTTTATTCATGTAGGATATCTTAAAAAGGGGATGTAGATAAGTGAAAAGAGGCCTTCTAATTATCCTGAGTGGACCTAGCGGCGTAGGCAAAGGAACAGTCAGAGAACAACTATTTAAAGAAGAATCATTAAACCTTGCATATTCAATTTCAATGACTACACGATATAAGAGACCTGGCGAAAGAGAAGGAATCGATTATTTCTTCGTGGATGTTGATACATTTAAGAAAAAGATTGAGCAGGGTGAATTACTAGAATACGCACAGTTTGTAGGTAATTACTATGGAACACCTAAAGCCTATGTAGATCAGCTACTAGATGAAGGTAAGAATGTTGTACTAGAAATCGAAGTACAAGGTGCACTTCAGGTTATGAAGAAAGTACCAGACGCACTTACAATTTTCTTAGTACCACCTTCAATGGAAGAATTAGAAAAACGTATTCGTGGACGTAGAACAGAAGCTGAAGATGTTATTAAAGAACGTCTTGATAAAGCAAGAAGAGAAATTGCGACAAAAGATCAGTATAAGCATGTAGTGGTGAACGATGATGTTATGCGTGCTAAAGATGATATTGTCAAGATTATCGAAGAAAACATGAAGTAGCCATCTGGCTGCTTTTTCTTTTTTACGGAGGTGATTTTATGTTTAAGGTAGAAGTATTAATAGAACATCCTGTCCAGGCATTAGATCGTGGTTTTTCTTATTTATCTAAGAAACCAATTCTTACAGGAATCCGTGTAAAAGTTCCATTTAATCATCGTCAGGTGGTTGGTTATGTCTTATCGGTTGAAGAAGTTCAATTAACGCAGAAAGAACTAGAAGAAAGAGATGGCTTTAAATACTCCTATATTTATTCTGTCATAGATGAAGCACCACTCTTAAACAATGAATTAATAACACTGGCTCATCGTATGTCTAAGATGACACTTTGCCCACTTATTGCTTGTTTCCAGGCAATGCTGCCAGGTACTTTAAAACCCTCTACACATAAAATGGTCGGTATCAAGACGAGACAATGTGTAAAAGTAATCAATACAGGAACACCTAAAACAGTGAAACAGAAGGAATGTTTTCGTATGCTTTTGAATCAGGGAGAAATGTTTCTTAAGGATATCCCTTATTCTAGAAGTGTCATCTCATCTCTTGAAAATCAGGGATTGATAGAGATTTATAATAAAGAAGTACAGCGCAACCCTTATGCAGGAAATGATTTAAAGGTCAATAATGAAATTACCTTAACACCACTTCAAGAAAGTGTTGTAAGGGGAATCCTTCAAACCTCTCATACTATTTCTCTTATTCATGGGGTTACAGGATCTGGGAAGACAGAAGTCTATATTGCGCTCACTAAAAAGATGTTAGAAAAGAATAAGACAGTACTTATGCTTGTGCCAGAAATATCTTTGACGCCGATGATGGAACGTATTTTTAAAGAACGTTTTCATGACGAAGTGGCAATCATTCATTCCCGTTTATCACAGGGAGAAAAATATGATGAATATCGTCGTATAAAAAAGGGTGAAGCTCGTATTGTGGTAGGTGCGCGTTCTGCAATCTTTGCGCCAGTTGAGAATCTAGGACTCATCATTATGGATGAAGAACATGATATGAGCTATAAGCAGGATAATACACCACGTTATCATACATTATCTATTGCGAAGATGCGTGCAGAGAAAAATAATGCGAAGATTGTCCTAGGCAGTGCGACACCATCTGTAGAAACATATGCGAGAGCACAAAAAGGAATCTATGGCTTATTTGAGATGAAAGAAAGAATTAATGGGAAACCATTACCTTATTGTGAAGTGGTAGATATGGGTAACGAAGCGCGTCAGGGTAACTATTCACTATTATCTCAAAGAATGCAGCAGCGACTAGAAGAAACTCTGAATAAAGGAGAACAGGCTATGATTCTTTTAAATAAGAGAGGCTATGCGTCTTTTATTAAATGTGAATCATGTGGTAAACCAATCCGCTGTCCGCATTGTGATGTGACACTTACTTATCATAAAGCTGAAAACAGATTAAAATGTCACTTATGTGAATACTTCACTTCTGTACCTCAAGTCTGTCCTGAATGTGGTAGTACGCATCTTAAAAAGATAGGGTATGGTACACAGAAAATAGAAGAAGAATTAGAAAAGAAATATCCAGATGCACGTATTATTCGTTTTGACTTTGATACAACCCGTAATAAGAATACACATTTAAAATTACTTAAAGATTTTGAAGAACATAAAGCAGATATTATGCTTGGTACACAGATGATTGCGAAGGGGCTTGATTTCTCCAATGTCACATTTGTAGGGGTTCTTATGGCTGATCTGTCTCTTATGGTACCGGATTTTAGAGCTTCTGAACGCACATTCCAGTTATTATGTCAGGTGGCAGGAAGGAGTGGACGAGGAGATAAGCAGGGGACTGTCATGATTCAGACATTTAATCCTGAACATTATGCAATCAAGGCAGCTGTGAAGCAGGACTACGAAGCTTTCTTTAAGGAAGAGATGTTATTTAGAAAGAAAGCAAAATATCCACCATTCTGCCACCTTGTATCAGTCATTGTACAATCCCGTACACCAAAGAATGTTCATTTGACAGCCTTGGATATCAGCAAGTGTTTAAAGGAACATTTAGAAAAGGTACGCATTATCGGCCCTCAGCCCGCCTTTAAGATGCAGGATATCTATCGTGAAAGAATTTTGATTAAATATATAGAATCTAAGCCAATCTATGAACAATTAAGTCTCATCGATGATTATTATAACCGTACAAGAAAAGGAGGTGTCATTGTGGCATGCGATTTTAATCCGTATTCCACATATTAATATGAAAGAAAGAGATACAGCATTAGACATACTCATTGATTATGAAAAGAATGAGAGTTATTTAAATATCACTTTAAATCATACTCTTACTCAAGATTTCTCATCATCAGAAAGAGGACTTATTACAACCCTCGTCTATGGGACTATTCAGAATCGTTTATATCTAGAATATCAATTAGAACCACACATCCATACTCGCTTAAAAGTTGTAGAGAGAATGCTTCTATTAATGAGCCTTTACCAGCATTTTTATTTAGATACACCAGATTATGCGATAGTGAATGAGGCAGTAGAAATTATTAAAGAAAGAAGAAATAAAAGAGCAGGAGGCATGATTAATGCGATTTTGCATAGTTGTTTTAAAGAAACAAGATCTTTAGATGATTTGGATCATGATGAACGTTTATCTATTTCTACAAGTCATCCATTATGGATGGTCAAGATGTTCAATGCGCAATATGGCAAAGAAACAACAGAAAAGATTCTTCATGCTGATAATGAAGTTCCTTTAAAAAGCGGCCGTGTGAATACATATAAGATGTCTCGCGAGGAATTCTTAAAGAAGTATCTAGAGTTTACTCCAGGCTATTTATCACCAGATAGTGTGTTATTAAAAGAAGGCAATATTGCGCATACTGAAGCTTTTAAAGAAGGTCTAGTCACTATTCAGGATGAATCATCACAGATGGTAGCTCGTTTATTAAATCCAGGTGAAGAAGATGTTGTCTTGGATATGTGCGGGGCACCAGGTTCTAAAACAACACATCTTGGTATACTCATGAATAATAAAGGCTTGATTGACGTTTATGATCTTTATCCACATAAAGCAAAGCTTATTGAAGACAATGCGAAAAGACTTGGATTATCCAATATTCATGTTCATACAGGAGATAGTACAGACCTTTCATTATTTGATAAGCAGTATACAAAAATACTCTTAGATGGTCCATGTTCTGGACTTGGTGTTCTTTCCAGAAAACCTGAAATCAAGTACCATGATTCTGATGCAATGGATGAAATCATTCTTATTCAAGCAAAATTACTAGAAAATGCATATTCTTTATGTATAAAAGGTGGTAATATAGTGTATAGTACGTGCACTATAAATAAAAAAGAAAACGAAAAACAGATTGAAAAATTCATAAAGAAGCATCCCGATATGCATGTAGTGGAAGAGCGTACTATACTTCCATTTGAATATCACAGTGATGGCTTTTATATGTGTCTGTTAGAAAAGGATGTATGATGAAATCAATTTATGACTTAACACTTGAACAATTAAAAGAAGAATTAAAAGCGATGGGGCAGAAGCCTTTCCGTGCAAAACAGATCTATGAATGGATTTATGTAAAGAATGTCTATGATTTTCATCAGATGACTAATCTTTCTAAAGAACTTCAGGAAACACTTTCCAACCATTTCAGTGATGCACTTTTAACTATCAAGGAAAAGCAGGTCGCACGTGATGGTACGACTAAATATCTTCTTGAATTAGAAGATGGAGGACTCATTGAAACAGTATTGATGATTCAGACTTATGGTCGTTCATTATGTGTCACAAGCCAGTTAGGATGCAATATGGGCTGTTCCTTCTGTGCTTCAGGCTTACTAAAGAAACAGCGTAACCTTACAAGTGGTGAAATTGTGAAACAGGTCTTGACTGTTATGAATGATTTAAAAGAAAGAGTGACTCATGTAGTCGTCATGGGAACAGGTGAGCCATTTGATAACTATGATGAAGTCATGAACTTCATCTATACAGTCAATGAACCTCATGGTTTAGCTATTGGCGCAAGGCATCTCACTATCTCTACATGTGGTTTGATTCCTGGAATTGAACGTTTCTCTCATGAACCAATCCAGGTGAATCTAGCAATCAGCTTACATGCACCTAATGATGAAATCCGTAATGAATTGATGCCTGTCAACAAACGCTATAATATGGATGATTTAAGAGATGCAATCAAGACATATATTGAACGTACAAATCGTCGTGTCACTCTTGAATATATTTTATTGAAGGATGTTAATGATGATATCAAATATGCACGTCAGTTAGCGCATTATCTTCGTGGATTAAATGTCTATGTCAATTTAATTCCTTATAACCCTGTAGATGAACATGGCTATAAACAATCTCTAAGTCATACAATTACTGCATTTAAGGATGAACTTATTCGTTTACATATTAATTGTACTTTAAGAAAAGAACATGGCCGTGATATTGATGGTGCATGTGGACAGTTACGTGCAAAGAGAGAGAAAGGAGCATAATATGGCTATCTCCGCGATGACTGATATCGGAATAAAAAGGTCAGTAAATCAAGATAGAGCAGTCTATAAAATTAAGAATCATGAAATCGTTGGCGTATTGTGTGATGGAATGGGTGGTCATCTTGCAGGTGAAGTTGCTTCAACACTTGTGAGTCGTTATGTGATTGAACATTTCTTTGATCATTCACCATTTCTAGACGATGAATCTATTCATGCCTGGATTTCATCTTTACTATTAACTGCCAATGATCTTGTGAATAAGGAAAGTGACATGCATAGTGAATATGCAGGCATGGGGACTACAATTGTCATCTGTTATATGGATGGTAAGAATACTTATATATCCCATGTGGGTGATTCTAGAGCTTATTTATATAAAGATACATTAAAGCAGATTACAGCAGATGATACTTTTGTGAATGAACTTGTAAAAAGAGGTTTGATCAATGCAGAAGAAGCCTCACATCATCCAAAAAGAAATGTCTTAGTGCAGGCTATTGGTATTAAAGAAGCTTTACGTATTTCTTTTTATAAGATTGAAGAAGATTATCGTGCAATATTGCTCTGTTCAGATGGATTATATAATTCACTCTCATCTCAACAGATTGAAGAAATACTACAAAAAAATGCATCAGTTGATCAAAAAACTGAATGCCTCATTCAATCAGCCAATGAATTTGGCGGATTAGATAATATTGGTGTTTTACTAATTGAGAAGGGAGAAGCATAAGATGAGTGAAAAAGGGCGTGTTCTTGCTGATCGTTATGAATTAAAAGAACTTATTGGACAGGGCGGTATGGCCGATGTCTATCTTGCATATGATGACATATTAAAAAGAGAAGTAGCAGTCAAAATACTTCGTTCTTCTTTGACAGGAGATCCTATTTATATCACTCGTTTCCATCGTGAAGCGCGTGCAGCGGCTGCATTATGTCATCGTAATATTGTAGAAATCTATGATGTAGGTGAAGAAGATGATCTTTACTATATTGTCATGGAATATGTACGTGGTCAGACTTTAAAAGAATTAATTAACAAGCGTGGTGCACTTCATTACGTTGAAGCTGTGGACATTATGAAGCAGGTTGCTTCAGCTACTGCACTTGCACATTCTATGGGTATTGTACATCGTGATCTGAAGCCTCAGAATATTCTTGTCACTGATTCTGGCATTGTAAAGATTGCGGATTTCGGTATTGCCTCAATCCAATCTTTATCACAGGTGACTCAGACTGATACGATCATGGGCTCACTTCACTATCTTGCGCCAGAAATCGCAAGAGGTGAAAAAGCAACACCACAGAGTGATATTTATGCCTTAGGTGTTCTCTTCTATGAATTACTAAGAGGAGATGTACCATTTAATGGTGAGTCTCCAGTAAATATCGCATTAAAGCATATGCGTGATGAAATTCCTTCAGTACGTGCTTATAATCCAGCGATTCCTCAGTCAGTAGAAAATATCATTATCAAAGCGACTGCTAAGAATACAAATAATCGTTATCAGTGTGCGGATGATATGTTAGATGATTTAGACACATGTTTAGAACGTTTAGCTGAAGAAAAGCTTACTTTTGACCAGGTTAATACTGATCCAACTATTATTGCGAGCGATTCACAGTTCTTTACTAAAACGGCACCTATTGATCCTGAAACAACACAGACAGAAATTGAAGAAATCAAGCCTCAGGATGAGAAGAAGAAAGAACCAATGGATAAGAAAAAGAAGATTGCGATTGGTGCAGCGATTGGTGCTGTCATTGTATGTCTTGCGATTGTGGCAGGTTTCTTCTTACTTGGTGGTAATAAAGATGGCATGATGATGGATTTAGTAGGTAAGACTGAAAAAGAAGCAACAGCTTTATTGATTGATAAAGGCTATAAGGTTTCTGATAATGTTAACTATGAATTAAGTGATAAATATGAAAAAGGTCTTGTAGTAGCCACAGATCCTGAAGCAGGACATGCTATTAATAAAGGTGATACTGTGACATTAACTCTTTCTAAGGGTAAATATATTATCATGGAAGATTATACAGGTGTGTCTTATGACACAGCTTATAAGAAACTTACCAAGCTTGGATATAAGGTGAAGAAGTATGAAAAGTCTGATGATGAATATAAAGCAGGTATTGTTATTGGACAGTCTATTTCTGAAGGAGAAAAACAGGATCCTAATGAAAAAGGCAAGATTATCACTTTAACAGTTTCTAAGGGTGTTACTATTACTGTTCCATCACTTTATGGTCAGGACATCAATGCTGCAAAATCAACATTGGAAAGCCAGGGCTTCACCAATGTAAAATTATCTGTTCTTCCATCACCTACTGACAGTGCAACAATCAACTCAATGTCTGTTAATACAGTCGTTAAACAGTCTGTTGCACCTTATACTCAGGTAACAAGCAAGGGCACTGAAATTATCTTATATTACTATGATAAGAAACCTACTCCACCAACACCACCTTCTCAGCCTGATTTACCAGAAGATGATGATGGTGATGACGCCAGTCAGAATGCACAATCAGAATAGGAGAAGATATGCCTAAAGGTCAGATTATAAAAGTCCTTGCAGGATTCTACTATGTAGATACAGGCGAAAAAGTAGTAAGCTGCAAGGCACGTGGTAAATTTAGAAACAGAGGACAGAAGCCTCTTGTAGGAGACTTCTGCAGCTTCAAGGAAGAAAAGGATGGTTCAGGTTATATCCTTTCTCTTGATGAAAGACATAATCAGTTAGAAAGACCTCCTATTTGTAATATAGATCAAGCTCTCCTTGTATTTTCTATTGCTGAACCGGATTTTGATCAGATGCTTCTTGATCAGTTCCTCGCAATGGTTGAATATGAGAAGATTAAGCCAATTATCATTATTACTAAGATAGATCTTAATAGAGAACTTGTTCCGGTTATCAAAAAGAAGTACAATGCATATGATCTATATTTTGTATCAAGTAAAGAAAATGAGGGTATTGAAGAGATCAAACCACTTCTAAAGAATCGTGTCACAGTCGTGACAGGACAGAGTGGTGTAGGTAAATCAAGTCTTTTGAATGCCTTAAACATTGAATTGAATATTGAGACAAATGAAATTTCACAGGCATTAGGAAGAGGAAAACATACGACAAGACATGTTGAACTGATTCCGATGTATGGTGGCTATATTGCCGATACACCTGGCTTCTCTTCTTTGGAACTGAAGATGGAACCCGTAGAACTTGCGACTACTTATCATGATTTTAGAGAATTATCTCATCATTGTAAGTTTAGAGGATGTCTTCATGATAGTGAACCAAAGTGTGCTGTGAAAGAAGCTGTTGAAGCAGGAGACATAGATCAAACAAGATATGAAGATTATCTGCAGTTATTAAAGCAGGTAAAAGAAAGGAAAGATAAACGATATGGTTAAAATTGCACCTTCAGTATTATCCGCTGATTTTGCGCATCTTAAAGAAGATATTGATACAATCTATGATGGAGGAAAGTCATGGATTCATTATGATGTCATGGATGGACACTTTGTACCAAATATTTCATTTGGTTATAGTATCTTGAGTAATGTCCGTGCTGTCACTGATTTGTTTATTGATGTTCATTTAATGATTACTGATCCTGGTCAGTATTTAGATGAATTCATCAATGCAGGTGCAGATCTCATTACATTCCATATTGAAGCTGTATCAAGCGTGCAGGAAGCACGTGTCCTTATTCAGCGTATTCATGATGCAGGATGTCTTGCTTCTATCTCTATTAAACCAGGAACTGACGTAGAAGCTGTTAAACCATTCCTAGATGATTTAGATATGGTTCTTGTAATGAGTGTTGAACCAGGATTTGGAGGTCAGTCATTCAATCCTTCAGCCTTAGATAAGATTACTGAATTAAAAGAAATTAGAAATGGTAGACGCTATCTTATTGAAGTAGATGGTGGTATCAATGAAAATACAGCCAACCTATGCCGTGGAGCTGGGGCAGATGTTCTTGTGGCTGGAAGCTATGTCTTCAAGGCAGAAAATAGACAGGAAGCTATTGATTCACTCAAATGAAAATAGGCTTATACGCAAGCATGAATAATGGGGATGTCTTTAATAAAGACATCCCTTATATTGCGGTTGATGGTGGTTTGGAACATCTGCACCGTCAATTTATTAAACCATTATTCGCAATTGGAGACTTTGATTCTCTAGAACATAAAGAATACCTTGAGGGGCTAGAAGTTTTGAGCTTTCCTACACACAAGGATGAAACAGATACAGAACTAGCCATTAGCGAAGCACTTAATAGAGGTTATGATGAAATAGATCTTTATGGCGTCATTGGTGGACGTATTGATCATTTTCTAGGAGTACTCATTTATTTAAGACAGCATCCAGATATTAAGATTACACTCTATGATGATATCAATAGAATCTATTTGCTGCCTAAAGGAATACATCAGATAGACTGTACTGAATATAAATACTTCTCTTGCTTTACTGAAAAGACTTGTATTCTTACATTAAAGAATTGTGATTATCCACTTGATGGTTATACATTAGAACCTCATGATCCGTTGTGTATCTCTAATCAATGTCATGGTATTTTGACAATAGAAAATAGTGAAGATCTCATCTTTATTGAATCACAAAGAATAGGAGGATAATATGGCTGAAAATAAAGACTTTCTTGCAACTGAACCAGTAGGTAAACTATTAAGACAACTTGCCTTACCTACAGTCATAGCGCAATTAATCAACATGCTTTACAATATTGTAGACCGTATGTTTATTGGTCATATTCCCCATACTGGTGCACTTGCTTTAACAGGAGTTGGTGTCTGTATGCCTCTTATTATGATTGTGACAGCCTTTGCCTCTCTAGTAGGCAATGGTGGGGCACCACGTGCTTCTATTTATATGGGACAGGGAAATCATGATCATGCAGAAAAGATTTTAGGAAACTGTTTTATTACACAGATTATTGTCTCTATTGTATTAACACTTATTCTATTCTTTGGAAATCGTACCTTCCTACTTGCGTTTGGTGCAAGTGGTAATACAATCTCTTATGCAGTAGATTATATGAATATATATGCGATAGGAACGCTTTTTGTCCAATTAACACTGGGGATGAATATGTTTATTACGGCCCAGGGGTTTGCGAAGAATGGGATGATTTCTGTTGTAATTGGTGCATTATGTAATGTCATCCTCGATCCTATTTTGATCTTTGGATTCAATCTAGGTGTCAAAGGCGCGGCTCTTGCGACAATCATCTCACAGGGATGTTCATGTTTTTATGTTCTTCGTTTCCTGTTTGGCAAAAAAACAAAACTTAAAATAAAAAAGAAAAACTTATCTTTAGATAACTCAGTCATCTTACCCTGTCTTGCTTTAGGTCTTTCTACCTTTGTGATGCAGTCAAGTGAAAGTGTCATCCAGGTCTGTTTTAATTCTTCTTTATTAAAATACGGAGGAGATATAGCAGTAGGCGCAATGACTATATTGACTAGTGTTATGCAGTTTGCGATGCTTCCTTTACAGGGATTGGGACAGGGGGCACAGCCTATTATCAGTTACAACTATGGGGCTAAGAATAAAAAACGTGTTCAAAAGACATTTAAATTATTACTTAAGGTTTCCCTTATCTTTTCAATGGCAATCTGGATTTTGATTCAGATCTTCCCACAGATGTTTGTAGGACTCTTTACAAATGCACAAGAACTCTCTCTCTTTACCACAAAAGCACTTAGAATCTATATGGCAGTTGTAGGATTATTTGGAATTCAGATTGCCTGTCAGATGACATTTGTGGCTTTAGGTAATGCGAAAGCATCAGTTATTGTGGCAGTTACTAGAAAATTCATTCTCTTAATACCACTTATTTATATTATGCCAGCATTACTTGTGGATAAGACAATGGCTGTCTACTTAGCGGAACCAGTGGCAGATCTTTTTGCGATTACATTTACAGTATTATTGTTTAGAAAACAATTCAAGAAAGCACTTGAACATATGAACTGAGGTTTCTCAGTTCTTTTTTTCGTAGAAATAGATTATAATGATAGAGATTGAAAGAAGGATGAATATATGAGAGACCTAGAAGATATAAAAAGAAGTGGATTTAAAATCATTGAACAAAAAAGAGAAGAATTTGTGAAACAGAGCATTCTTTCTGATGAGTTCTTAGATTTATTAGATAAGAATAAAAAGCCATTTGATCTTTTAATGTCCTATTATCGTTGCGCGGTAATGGAGATAGAAACAAAATTTAGAGTATTAGATCAGGAATATTCTTTAGAATATGATGGTAATCCCATTGAAAGCATCAAGTCACGTATTAAATCATATGACAGTATTGCGAGAAAAGTAAGACGCAAGAATATTCCGATGACTATGGAATCATTAGAAGAAAATATAAGAGATATTGCAGGAGTCAGAGTTGTTTGTTCATTTCCTCAAGATATTTATGAACTTGCAGATAGCTTCTTAAGACAGGATGATATTACTTTGATTGAGATGAAGGATTATATTAAAAATCCTAAACCTAGTGGTTATCGTAGTTTACACTTAATTGTACAGGTACCAATCTTCTTACAGAAGACAAAGAAGTATGTTTATGTAGAAGTACAGCTTCGTACTATTGCGATGGATTTCTGGGCAAGTTTGGAACATAAATTACGCTATAAGAAGAATATTCCTGAAGATGAAGCAAAACTTATTGCTCAGGAACTTTATGACTGTTCAGTAGAAAGTGCTAAATTAGACAAACGTATGCAGAAGATACGTTCAATGATGAATAAGGGAGAGTCTGAATAGATTCTTTTTTGTTGGAGGAAATGAAACTTTAATATGCGGTAAACACGGCATTTAATTTTGCCTTTATTGTCGGGCGGTATTATATATAATCAAAAATAAGGTAATAGATATTACACAATTGAATGATAACAACCATTCTGTGGTCTTATTGTATTATCAGCCTATCATGTGCACTAAACATCGTAATAAGGCGATAGATGATGTTTCTTCAGGATATCATTAGAGAACGAGAAAATGTATTATAAAATACAGCAAGTTATTTGCATACATGCTATAATTTTTACTATATTTTGAAAAAAGATTGTAGATGAGTTTTTTGAAATATATAAAAGAAGTTCGAAAACAAAGCTTATAAGTCAGACGGAATTTGCGAAAGCATTATGTGTATCATACTCAATTGTCAGTAGATGAGGAATAGGATTATTCTGCTTTGTGCATGATATTGATTTTAGTGACTTCAGGAATAAATTATGGATTGAGAGTGATCTGGGGATTACTTAGCAGCAAATAACATCACTTGTGCAAATATGGAGGCAATCTTAACATTAACAGATATGCTATTCAAGTCAGCTTAGTTCATTGGTTTTGAAAACGAACAGTAATATAAATTGGAGGTATAACTCATGTATCAGGATTTATCTTTTATGAAGGTTCCGCTTCCAGAGGACATTTTGAAATTAAAAATTTATGGTGATTATGCTGGAGCCCAGAAAATGATTCGTTATTTTCTGAAAGAAAAGGATATTCCGCAGGCGCTTAGAAAACGTCTGGAAATTGAACAGGAAGTCATTGGTGTTATGGGTGGAAATGAATACCCATTTACTTATGATGAAGCATTGGAAATCATGACGAGCCATCTGCGTGATTTCAAAAAAGAAGAGTTAGATCATTTAAAAGAAATCGGTGCAGCAGATTGGGTTTATGTGGACGGCGAGGTACATTTTCAGCGTCGATTCTATGAAAATCTAATTAAGACACGTCCAGACTTTGCCAAGCGTGTAATTGTAGAAAATCCAGAGAATAACAAAGAAAACAACCTGAATCAGAAGCTATTGAACGAAAATATACATTACATGAAGGAACATGGTGGAAGAACTGTACACACTCGTATACGTTCAACAATAAAAGTTAAGAAAGAATTCGAAGAGATAGGACGCAAGGTTCGTGTACATCTTCCGATTCCTAAGGTATATGAGCAGGTTTCTAATGTAGAGATTCACGCATCTAATCCAGAGATTACATATATAGCACCTGCTGATGCACCACAGAGAACAGTATATTTTGAAACTGAACTGAAAGAGAATCAGGAGTTTATGGTAGATTATTCATTTGATTACCATGTAAATTATGTGGAGTTAGATCCTGCCAAGGTATCTGAAGAACAGCCAGATTTCTGTCTGAAAGAGCAGGCACCACATATCGTATTCACTCCTTACTTAAGAGAACTAAGAGATGAGCTTGCAGGAAATGAGACAAATCCAATTATTTTGGCGCGTCGATTCTATGATTTTGTGACAACAAAAGTTATGTATTCTTTCATGAGAGAGTATTTTACAATTGAGTGTATTCCAGAATACTGTGCAATCAATCTGAAAGGTGATTGTGGTGTACAAGCACTACTATTCATCACACTTTGCCGTATGTCTGGAATTCCGGCACGTTGGCAGTCAGGTCTATATGCAACAAAGTATTATACAGGATGCCATGATTGGGCACAATTCTATGTAGCACCTTATGGATGGGTATTTGCAGACGTCTCCTTTGGTGGAAGTGCATGGCGTGAAGGAGACAAAGAGCGTTGGAACTATTACTTTGGTAATCTCGACATTTTCCGCATGCCAGCTAACTCTGAAATCCAAAAAGAATTCATACCGGAGAAAAAATGGCTCCGCATCGATCCGATTGATAATCAGAGAGGAGAATTTGAGTACGAGGATCATGGTCTTCGCTTCTCTCAGGTGGATGTATCACAGGAACTGATTTCTATGGAAGATATTGAAAAATAAATTATCATAAGTCTCGTTCTTAGGGACAGAAATGTTTGAAGAGGGGTTCAAATGTTTCCTTCCCTTTTCTTTTTTACACACAAAACATTAAAAAGGCATTACAAATTATGTGAATAGAAAGAGTTCATATTATCTGTAATGCCTTTTTCATTTAATTTGAATAATTATGTGTCTTTTAGTAGTAAATAAAGTGATGCTCAACACTATGATACGATTATAAAGGCATATGAGGGAGACTCCATAGCAATACAGGCTGTCCTTGACCACTATGCCGGATATATTGTCTATATGGAGACGAGTAATATTGATTCACACAGAAACAGCTATCAAGTTAACTTTTGTTCCCAAAAAGATATGAAAATCAATAGTTTTTGGAATGTAATCCTAAAACTATTGAATATTTTGTTATTTTTGGAATATAATTAGTAAAAACGAAGGGAGCATTATTATGATTATAGAAAGAAAAGAATATTTAGAAAAACTGATTGCATGGAAAGATAAGCAGTTGATTAAAATTGTTACAGGTGTACGACGTTGTGGAAAATCTATGCTTCTGGAAATTTATCGCAATTATTTAAAAGAGCATGGGGTTGAGGAAGAACAGATTATTTCTATTAATTTTGAAGATCTTGATTATGAAGAACTGACAGATTACAGAAAATTATATAAATATTTAAAGGAACGTTTGATTAATGGGAAAATGACATATATTTTTCTTGATGAAATTCAGAATGTAAAAGATTTTCCGAAAGTGCTGGACAGTCTTTATATTAAAAAAAACATAGATATTTATGTGACTGGTTCTAATGCATATATGTTGTCCAGTGAGATTGCGACTATGATTTCAGGAAGATATATTCAGATTGAAATGTTGCCGTTGTCTTTTAAGGAATATATGGAAAGTACTGGTAGCATGAATGACAGAGGAATTAAATATGCTGAGTATTTGCAGAATAGTTCATTTCCGTTTACATTGGAATTAAAAAATCAGCCAGATGAGATTAGAGATTATCTGGAAGGAATCTATAATACGATTGTTGTGAAGGATATTATAAACAGGAAAAGAATCACAGATACCATGATGCTTAAGAGTGTCTTAAGATTTGTGTTTGATAATATAGGAAATCCATTGTCCTCAAAAAAAATTGCAGATACGATGACCTCAGAAGGGCGAAAAATTGATACCAAAACGGTGGGAAAATATCTGGAGGCTTTTAGCGAGAGCTATATTATATATCAGGCAAAACGTTATAATATAAAGGGAAAACAATATTTAAAGACTCTTGAAAAATATTATATAGTTGATATTGGAATGAGGTATATGCTTTTAGGTTCAAGGCAGGCAGATGCAGGACATGTTCTGGAAAATATAGTCTATTTGGAATTGTTGCGTCGAGGATATGATGTGTATGTTGGAAAAATCGATTCATATGAAGTCGATTTTGTAGCACAGAATAAAAAGGGAACAGTATATTTCCAGGTAGCACTGACTGTACGAGATGAAAATACACTTTTGAGAGAATTAAGACCATTACAAGCAATACGAGATCATTATCCGAAGATTATCTTAACAATGGATGAAGAACCAGAAGAACAATATGAAGGAATTCGACGTATAAATGCAAGAGACTGGTTATTGGGGATTGTAGACTGAGCAAAGCAAAATGCTTTAAGACTGTAATTACTTTTTTCAATTAGTAGTCACAACAAGTCACAAAATCTTTATAGAAATTAGCACTCATCTATTGACAGTGCTAATAAAAGTGATATACTAGCATTAGCACAAGAGAAAGAAGAGTGCTAAAAGGAGTGATTGCGATGAATAGTGAAAAATGGACAGAAGCCATGCAGGAAGCATTTGGACGTGCGGCGCAGAGTGCTTTATCTCTTAATCAGCAGATTGTAGATGTTGAACATCTCATGTATGCATTATTAGAAGATAGTTCTGGTATTTTCTATCGAGTACTTACAAAACTCAATATTTCTATACCAGAAGTACAGGATTTACTCAATGATGAGATAAATAAGAAACCGAGTGTGGGACAGGTCACACAGGATCAGTTACGCTTAAGTTATGATTTGAATAGCTGGATTGCGAATGCGGAAAGAATTAAGACAGAGTATAAAGATGACTATATGAGTGTAGAACATCTTATTCTCGCACTGTTTAATTCGCAAGGTACCTTTATCCGAAACTTTGTATCTCGTTATCATCTAGATAAGAAAGCAGTAGAAAAAATCATTAAGGAAATGAGAGGAGGACATAAAGTGGATACTCCAAACCCAGAAAATAATTATGAAGTATTAGAAAAATACGGACGTGATCTTGTAAAAGATGTTAAAGATGGCAAGATTGATCCAGTTATAGGACGTGATGAAGAAATCAGACGTGTGATTCAGATCTTATCACGTAAGACAAAGAATAATCCAATTTTAATTGGTGAACCAGGTGTAGGTAAAACTGCGATTGTAGAAGGACTTGCTTGGCGTATAGTTAAGAACGATGTACCCGAAACATTAAAAGATAAAACTTTATTTGAACTTGATTTAGGTTCACTTGTGGCAGGTGCTAAATATCGTGGTGAATTTGAAGAAAGATTAAAAGCTGTTTTAAATGAAATCAAGAAATCTGAAGGACGAATCATTATGTTTATTGATGAAATCCATCAGTTAGTTGGTGCAGGTAAGACAGATGGTGCTATGGATGCGGCTAACTTATTAAAACCAATGTTGGCCCGTGGTGAATTACATTGTATTGGTGCAACTACACTTGATGAATATCGTCAGTATATTGAAAAGGATGCAGCCTTAGAAAGACGTTTCCAGAAAGTATTGGTACAGGAACCTGATATTGATGATACTATTGCGATTCTAAGAGGTTTAAAGGAACCATTTGAATCTCATCATGGTGTTCAGATTCAGGATAGTGCGATTATCGCAGCAGCTCATATGAGTGACCGTTATATTACTGATCGTTTCTTGCCAGATAAAGCCATTGATTTAATTGATGAGGCATGCGCTTCAGTACGTATGGAAATTGATTCTATGCCAGAAGAATTAGATACAATTACACGTGATAAGAATCGTCTAGAGATGGAAAGAATTTCAATTGAAAAAGAAGATTCAACAGAAGACAATGAAAAGAGACTAGAAGAAATCAAAGAGAAGATTGCTTCATTAAATGAAAAGATTTCTGGCTTAACTGAACAGTGGAAATCAGAAAAGTCTCAGGTCGATCATATCAAGGACTTAAAGAATCAGAAGGTTCGTCTTGAAACACAGATGGCACAATTTGAATCTCAGGGCAACCTAGAAGAAGCTTCTAAGATCAAATACCAGACTATACCAGCTATTAATAAAGAAATAGAAGAATACCAGGCAAAAGAAAATGATGATGCTCTATTACAGGAAAAAGTTACTGTAGATACTATTTCTGAAGTTATCTCTAGATGGACAAATATTCCAGTTTCTAAGCTGATGGAATCAGAAAAAGAAAAACTATTGAATCTTGAAGATATTATGAAGATGAGAGTTATTGGTCAGGATGAAGCAATTACTAAGGTCACTGATGCAATACTTAGAAGCCGTGCTGGTATCAATGATGAAAACCGACCAATTGGTTCATTCTTATTCCTAGGTCCTACTGGTGTAGGTAAGACAGAAGTAGCGAAAACTTTAGCAGAACAGCTCTTTGATAGCGAAAAGAATATTGTACGTATCGATATGAGTGAATATATGGAGAAATATAGTGTCTCTCGTTTATTAGGTGCTCCTCCAGGATATGTAGGTTATGAAGAAGGTGGACAGTTAACTGAAGCGGTTAGACGTGCTCCATATAGTATTGTTTTATTAGATGAAATTGAAAAAGCCCATCCAGATGTCTTCAATATCTTATTACAGATTCTTGATGATGGTCGTTTAACAGATTCTAAAGGTAATGTAGTTAGCTTCAAGAATACAATTATCATTATGACTTCTAATATCGGTTCTCAGTACTTGTTGCAGGGTAATAATGAAGAAACACGTAAAGAAGTGGATAATGAATTAAAGATGCACTTCAAACCTGAATTCTTAAACCGTATTGATGAAATCGTTATGTTCAACTCACTTGATTCAAGTGTTGTTTATAAGATTATTGATAAATTTATTCATGAACTTGAAGGTCGTCTAGAAGAAAAGAAGATTACTTTAGAAGTCACTGATGCGGCTGAAAATAGAATTGCACAGGATGCATTTGATGCAACATTTGGTGCTCGTCCAATCAAGCGTTATATCCAGTCTCATATTGAGACAATGCTTGCAAGAGAAATTATCAAAGGTACAATTCATGCCAATAGTCATGTAATCATTGATTATGATAATGGATTTGTTGCGAGAGAATCATAAAGTGTAAAAGAAGATAGAATCCCCCTCTATCTTCTTTTTTTTCTATTGTCTTTTCAATGTTTCATAAAAATGTTAGAATGCTAGAGGAGAGATGACTATGCAGAGATATTTTATTAAAAACAATTATAGACAAAATGATATTATTATCGCTGATGATTCTATGTATAAGCATATGACTAAGGTTATGCGCATGGAAAAAGGCGAACATGTTATTTGCATTGATGAAGATAAGCATGTATGTTTGTGTGAAATCATAGATTTAAAACAGGGCTTATTACAGATTAAGGAAGAACTTCAGGAAGATAATGAATTGGATGTTGAAGTGACTTTAGTCTATGGGTTACCTAAGAGTGATAAATTTGAATTTGTGATTCAAAAAGCAACAGAACTAGGGGTTACACGTATTGTTCCATTACGTGCTTCTAGAAGTATTGTGAAGATGGATGAAACACGTTTTAATAAGAAAAAAGAGCGTTTTGAACGTATTGCTCAGGAAGCAAGTGAACAATGTCATAGACAGATTGTTCCTGAAATTACGCCTCCTATTCAATTATCACAGCTTGAAGATTATTTATCTGAAGTTAATGTTGTGGCATATGAAGAAGAAAGTAAGAATGGTGAACACCGTGCTTTCACGAAAGCACTTGATGCACTTCATACTTCTATTACTATTATTGTAGGACCTGAAGGAGGTTTTGATCTTCAGGAAGTAGAAAAGATGCAGGCAATGGGTGTTGTGCCATGTTCTATTGGTAATCGTATATTAAGAAGTGAAACAGCACCTTTATATATGCTAAGTGTTATTGGGTATAGAAGAGAATTGGGGGATTAATATGAACTTTATTGCAGTCATTAATAAATACAGCAGGGATACAAAGTATACTAAGACAAAGTTGTATCATTATTGTGAAGAACATAAAAAAGAACTAGAATCAATGGATATTCGTTTTAAGATCAAATCTGAAATTGATTTATTCAATATGGAAATTGTCCTACGTTCGTTAGAAGGTAGAGATGCTATTGAAGGGTCTTATGATCTTTTTGCGGCAGGTCATTATGATATGTTTGAATATATCACTTATGAAGAAAAACGAAAGATGTTCAACAATGATCTCAAGAATGTTTTAGAAACGCTCCCTCATTTTTATGATGAAGAAAGTTCAAGAGACATTTATATTCCTGTCTATTCTCCTGATATTAATGGGTGGTATATCAACGATTATCAGATTCTCTTATTGAAGCAGCATGCTGAATTTGTAAAGAGTCAAAAAATCACATTAGATACCGCTTATAGATATTATGGACCTATTTTATTAGATACACCTTTTTCAAGTTTAGAAAAGATTTATGAAAATGAATCTCACATTGCCTACTATTATGAAGAATTGGGGACAATCTATTTATTTGTGAAAGAAGATTTCTCATTAATCTGCCGTATGGTCATAGGTGATGATAATCGTCATTCTAATAAGGTGTCTATCGAAGATGCGAAAGAATTAGTTAGTTATTATGAACGTGGTGAATATACACAGTTCATTGAGTACATGCATGATCATCAGTTGATTAGTGATCATACATATAAGAAATTAAATAAGAAAGTGAAGTGAGACAATGGCAACAGTTGCTTTTCATACATTGGGCTGTAAAGTAAACAGCTATGAATCAGAGGCGATGTTAGAAATATTCAAAAAGAGAGGATATAAAACAATCGACTTCGAATCTCCTGCAGATGTATATGTTATTAATACTTGTACAGTCACAAATACAGGAGACTCTAAATCAAGACAGATGATCCGTAAGGCACATCGTACAAACCCTGAAGCAGTCATCTGCGTTGTGGGCTGTTATTCACAGGTTGCGAGTGAAGAAATCACAGGAATTGAAGGTGTTTCTGTTGTGCTAGGAACTCAGCATCGTGCATCCATTGTGGACTTTGTAGAAGAATATAAGAGTACACATAAACAGATAGTTAAAATTGAAAATGTTATGAAGGTGTCTCGTTTTGAAGACTTAAGTATTCATGCATTTGAAAATAAAACAAGAGCTTTCTTGAAAATTCAAGATGGCTGTAATAACTTCTGTACATATTGTATTATTCCTTATGCACGTGGAGGCGTACGTTCTCGTCCTAAGGAAGATGTATTAAGACAGGCTCAGGAATTAGTAGACAGAGGATTTGTAGAAATCGTATTAACTGGTATTCATACAGCAGGTTATGGTGTGGATTTAGAGAATTATTCTTTTTATGACCTATTGGTAGATTTGACAACTAAGATTAAGGGATTGAAGAGATTACGTATTTCTTCTATTGAAATGAGTCAGGTCAGTGATGAGATTATCGAACTTATTGGAAAGAGTCCTATTATTGTTGATCATCTTCATATTCCAATTCAGTCTGGCACAGATTCTATTTTAAGAAGAATGGCAAGACATTATAATACAGCTGAATTTGAAAAGAAATATTTTGAATTAAAGGAAGCATTACCAGGAATCTCTATTACAACAGATGTTATTGTAGGATTCCCAGGAGAAACAGAAGAAGACTTTGCAGATACATATAACTGGATCAAGAAGCTTCATTTCAATCAGTTGCATGTTTTCCCTTATTCAAGAAGAAAAGGCACACCTGCAGACGGTATGCCAAGTCAGGTCCCAGGTGACGTTAAGAAAGAACGTGTTAGAAGACTATTACAGTTATCTGATGAATTAAAAACTGAATTCGCATTATCTGAAATGAATAAGGAACTAGAAGTATTGATTGAAGAAGAAAAAGATGGCTATATGGTTGGTCATGCATCTAATTACTTAAAGGTTCTTGTGGCAGATACTTCTTTAAAAGAAGGACATATTTATAAAGTGAAAGTAACAGATCATCGAGGTTATGATTTAATCGGGGTGGTTTCTAGTGAAGAGGCTTAATGAGCTTTTTAAAGTTGAAAGTGATTTGAAGATTGAATCTATACATAGCGATTCTCGTTATGTAAGAAAAGATTCTATCTTCTTTTGTATTGAAGGACTTGTGACAGATGGTCATAAATATGTGGATGATGCTATTTTCCAAGGAGCTAAATGTATTGTCCATTCTAAACCATTGCGTCGTTATTACCAGGGTATTGTCTATATTCAAGTACCTGATGTTCTAGATGAACTCAATCGTGTGGCAGATCTTTTCTATGATCATCCCTCTTATAAGATGACAGGTATTGGAGTAACAGGTACAAGTGGCAAAACGGTAGTGGCCCGTGTTGTTGCACGCTTATTAGGTCGTTATTTAAAGATGGGCTATGTAGGAAATAACGGCATAGAATATGGAGCCACTATGATGCAGATGACAGGAACAACGCCTGACCCAATCTGCCTTCATCGTAATTTCTACAACATGGTTAAGGAGAATGTAAAAGGCTTTACTCTTGAAGTATCGTCTCATGGTTTAGCTTTAAAGCGTGTTGATTCTGTTAATTTCAGTATTGTGGTTTTTACAAACGCTTATGAAGAACACATGGAATTTCATGGTACGATTGATAATCTGATGGTTTCTTATGAAAAACTCTTTAGATTATTAAAAGAAGGTGGTTATGCTATCTTAAACGCAGATGAAGTGCGTTTTAATCATTTTCTTTCAATGAATTATAAAGATTTGTCAGAACATGCAAAAATCTTAAGCTATGGTATTCATCATAAAGCAGATATTATGGCTCGTAATATTGAATACTTTATTGATCATTCAACATTTGATATATGTATTAAGAATCGTTTATTTCATGTAGAAGTTCCAATCATTGCACCTTTTAATATTTCAAATACACTTGCAATATTAACAACACTTTATGCCTTAGAGATGACACCTGAAGAAATAGTCAATGCGATTAAATATATTCAGCCAGTAGAAGGGCGTATGGAGGTTGTACCTGTTAAACAGCCTTTCCATATTATTGTAGACTATTGCCAGCATGCACATAACTTTGAAGAAGTATTTAAGTTTGTACATGGTGTAAAGGGAAATGGTCATTTAATTGCGGTATTTGGTGCACCAGGTCGTAAAGATATTCATAAAAGAAGCAAGATTGGTGCTTTGGCTAATAAGTACTGTGATTATGTCATTTTGACAGAGCAGGATGAAAGAGATGATGATATTGAAGGAATCTGTGAGCAGATTCAAGAACAGATTGTAGATCCAATTTCTGTTATCATCACCAATCGTCGTTTTGCTATTCAGCAGGCTATTGATGCAGCCTGTGCAGGAGATGTTATTCTTATCCTAGGAAAAGGTCATGAACAGTTCATGACATCTCTGGTAGGTAACACACCTTATCCTGGAGATAAATTCATTGCACAGGAGTATGCGAAACAGTTATATAATCAGGAATTGGAAGAAGAATTATAGATTTAAAATGAGTTATCAAATTACATGAATAAAAGTCAAAAAAGACTTGCATTATTTAAAATCATTGTGTATAATCATATTCGAATTTAGCGGTAAAGGGGGGAAAGTTCAATGGCAAAGACAGTAGTAAGAGAAAATGAATCTTTAGATGATGCTTTACGTCGTTTTAAGAGACAAGTTTCTAGAACAGGAACCCTTGCTGAAGCTCGTAAAAGAGAATTCTATGTTAAACCTGGTTTAAAGAGAAAAATGAAATCAGAAGCAGCTAGAAAGAACCAGAAGAAACGTCATAGATAAGATTTATTTTTAGAAGAGTCATCTGACTCTTCTTTTTTTCAATGAAAGGATGATTTTATGGAAAAGGTAATTCAGTTGAATGGATACAGTTTAGATGCCATGCAATTGTTATGTGGTCCGCATGATGAAAATATCGCATTATTAGAAGATGAGTTTGAAAATGCAATCAATGTACGTGGTACAGATATTTATCTTGATCATAGTGATCCAACACTAGAAAAAGTAATTCATGTACTTCTCAAACTGACTAAGAAAGATGTACGTATTTCTAAAAGAGATGTTGTATATGCTATTAAATTAGGACGCAATGGAAAACTTGATGAAATGGATTCACTTTTTGATATTCATATTGCGCGTACAAGCCATGGTAAGATCATCTATCCTAAGACTATGGGTCAATTAGAATATTATCATGCCTTAAAGGATCATGATGTTGTATTTGCGATTGGTCCAGCTGGAACTGGTAAAACATATTTATCTGTTGTATTTGCTGTACAGGCATTAAAGAATCATGAAGTACAGAAAATCATTTTAACTAGACCTGCCGTAGAAGCAGGAGAGAATCTTGGATTCCTTCCAGGGGACTTAAAAGAAAAGATTGATCCTTATCTAAGACCTCTTTATGATGCACTTTATGATATGTTAGGTGCAGAAAATACAGAAAAACTGATTGAAAAGGGTATTATTGAAATTGCACCACTTGCTTATATGCGTGGTCGTACACTAGAAGATGCTTATGTTATTCTAGATGAAGCGCAAAATACAACAGACAATCAGATGAAGATGTTCTTAACACGTCTTGGCTTCAATTCTAAGATGTGTATTACAGGGGATATTACACAGATTGACTTACCTAAACAGACAACAAATGGCTTAAAGCACGCCATGAAGATCCTAGAGGGTGTTAAAGGAATCTCTTTTGTTTACTTAACAGCACTTGATGTTGTTCGACATCCGGTTGTTGCTAGAATTATTGAAAAATACGATATGAACAAATAAGACTGATTGTTTCTGATCAGTCTTTATAATATTTCAGTATTTTCTTATGAGCAGTAGGAATTGTGATTTCCTCCTGCTCTTTATTTGTATAGAAATTTATTGAGTGCTTATTCGCTCTAAAAATATAAACATGCATATACCATGTACGATGGGTGAACACATGCTTAAAATCCTTTAAATGAGATAATACTTCTAATTCTATGCCATAATCTTCTTTAAATGCCTCTATAAAGGAATAAGGACTCTCCACCTCATATTGCGGGAGTAAATACATATTTTCTAGTAAACCATTTTTATTTTTAATAAGCATGACTTCATCTTCATAAACAACTATACCTGTAATATAAGAGATACTCTTCTTATTTACTTTCTTGATGTTGATAGGAAGAACTTCCTGCTTATTTGTTGAATAAGCCTGACAATGACCTTGAAGTGGACACTCTTCACAATGAGGATGAACAGGGAGACAGATTGCATTCGCTAAATCCATAATACCTTGATTAATTTGAGCTGAATCATAACCAACGACGAGCTTATTTCCTATCTCCGTAATTTTCTTTACAGTCTTGTTTGAGGCAATATTATCCTCTATCGCATATAATCTGCTCAATACTCTTAAAGCATTCCCATCAACTGCAATATAAGGTTTATGATAGGCAAAACTCATAATAGCACTTGCGGTATAGGGGCCTACACCAACAAGTGAGAGAATATCTTCATAATCCTTAGGAAAATGATTCTCAATCATCTGTGCGCTCTTATGAAGATGTAATGCGCGACGATAATAGCCTAATCCCTCCCAGTATTTATAGACTTCTTCTATTGAGGCATCAGATAGAGTTTTAACATCTGGAAATCTTTCTATAAAGCGATTGTAGTAGGGAATCACTGCAGTGACGGTTGTCTGCTGCAGCATGATTTCACTCACCCATATCTTATAAGGGTCGTCTATATCTCTAAAAGGGAGAACACGTTTATTCTCTTTGTACCAGTTTATTAATTCTTCTTGTATATTCATTTAAATCACCATGAGTCATTATATATTATAGGTGTATTTTTGTCTTCAAATATGCTAGAATATAGGTACAAACTAATTCTTATTAGGAGGTCAATAGTATGAAACTGATAATTGCGATTGTGAATAATGATGATAGTTCAACTGTTCAGAGCGCTTTAACTGAAGGTGGTTTCTTTGTTACAAAATTAGCCACTTCAGGAGGCTTCTTGAAGAAGGGAAATACAACATTCTTCGTAGGAACAAATGATGATAAGGTAGATGGCGCAATTAAAATCATTAAAGCAAATGCCAAGAAGCGTGTCGAAAAAGAACCTACAGTTCCACCTACAGAAATGGGTGAATTCTTTACACCAATCATGGTAGATGTACTTGTTGGTGGTGCTACAGTATTTGTAGTTGATGTTGATCGTTTCGAGAAAATCTAATAATTGAGAAAAAAAAGGATGGTCAAACCATCCTTTTTACTTTAATATAGTCAACAGGTGATTAATCTGAATAAAAATTGAAAGAGAAAACAAATTTTACCCTAAAAAAGTGCATAAAGCCCCTTTCCCCAAATGGATGGCTATTCTATTTGAGGTGAGTTCGTAGATTCTTTTCTGATGAGTTGTAGAATCTCTGCTTCAGACAAGCCAGTGCGGCTGAGCTGATTGAAGGCATTTCGTAAATTGTTTTTTACGTATTCGATTCGTTGCTTCTTTGTTGTTTCAACATCTGCCATATCTGTTGGGTTAAATACTTCACCAGTTTTTAAAAGGTGATAGACAGCAATAAGTATTTTTCTCGCAATCGCAATGATAGCTGTTTCTTACCGCGCCTTTTAGTTATCTTGTTAAATTTGTCTGCGTAGTAATCGCAGTTCTTATCTTTTACGGCAGCATGTGCAACCTGAACAAGGCAAGGCTTAAGATAAACACCAGCTTTTGAAATCTTAACTGATTTCTTTTTGCCGGCTGATTCATTACATCCAGGAGCTAATCCAGCCCATGCAGCAAGTTTGCGATGAGAGGACCACTGAGACATATCAGTGCCGATTTCAGAGATAATGGTAATAGCAGATTTTCTATTGATTCCTGGTATTGTACAAAGAAGCTGTATGTATTCTTCGTAGTTGGCAACCATCAAGTCGATATGATGCTGTATTTCATCAAGTAGAGAATCTAGATATTCCATATGTTTCTGAACGATTCGAATTCTAGCCTTTT
>NZ_JBHSEB010000099.1:0-1155 GCF_042651925.1 Catenibacterium sp. GCM10023432
GCCTGCACAAACAAGAATTATTCATTACTATGTGTGCCTTGGAGCCGCAGGCGGAAAGGAATGGAAGGTTCATATGGAAGACTTAGAAAAAATACTCAAACAGCTCTATCTTGTCTCAGGATTAAATATGTCCATCTTTGATATTAATCAGAAACTACTGGCTTCTTATCCTCATGAGAAATCCAAATTCTGCCATGAGATAGAGAAGAACAAAGCTTCTGATCATTGTTTTATATGTGATATAAATGCGATGAATCATGTAAAAGAGACTGGCGAACTTTATGTCTATCAATGTCATTTTGGACTCAGTGAAGCAATTATGCCTTTATATTCTTATGGCGCTTTAACTGGTTATCTAATGATGGGACAAGCGGTTATAGGAACATATAGAAACTATTCTGAAATCATCAATAAATCTAAGCCCTATTTTGAAAATGAAGAAGAATTAAGACAACTTGTCACAAATATTACTATATTAGATAAAAATCAAATATATGCTTTTGCACATGTATGTGATATCTGCGCAAAATACATTTCTCTCACCAATCGCATTCAGGCCAAGAATGATCATCTTGCCCAGGAAATAAAACAGTACTTAATTGCGAATTATAGTAAACCTATTACGATTGATCAGCTATGTGACTATTTCTTCTGCAGCAGAGGAACATTGTTAACTCATTTTAAATCTAAATACAATACGACTATCCACAAATTCTTATTAGATTACCGATTAAAGAAGGCTGCAGAACTATTAATAAATAAGAAACAAACCGTTAAAGAAATTGCTTATCAATGTGGCTTTGAAGACCCTAATTACTTCTGCAAAGTATTCAAAAAGGAGTACCAATGCTCACCTCTAGAATTCAAAAACAAAGAGATGCCCAATTGAGCATCTCTTTTGTTACATATGTTTCTTTGCAAAGTTCCAAGTATCTCTGCACATATCATCTAGTGTCTTTTCAGCCACCCATCCTAACTGTTCTTTTGCACGAGTAGGATCTGCATAACATGTTGCGATATCACCAGCACGTCTTGGCTTGATTACGTAAGGAATCTTAATGTTATTAACTCTTTCAAATGCCTTTACGATTTCTAATACACTATATCCTTTACCTGTTCCTAGGTTACAGATATGAACACCTGGTGTTGCATATT
>NZ_JBHSEB010000100.1:0-6635 GCF_042651925.1 Catenibacterium sp. GCM10023432
GTCCAAAAGAGTACAGACAATTACTGGATCTTATTTAAATAACAGGTCCAAGAAATTGTCCGCACCTCCGATTGTATTTGTCAAAGGTGTGAAGCGTTTACCACATCCTTTACAAATATATCTTTGTGTTCCGTCTTTCTTATGCCCATACTTTGTAAAATCATGAGATCCACAGAATGGACATTGTTTTATGTCTAAAGAATTTATAAATTCTATTTCTGAAACAGATGATGTTGCATGTTTAGCGTTGTACCATTCTTGAACAGTATTTTCAACAAGCAATTGTCCTTCTGATTTCTCTTGATTTTCAGACCAAGTAAACGAACGTAAAGATGAATATTTTCTACGTTCTTTTTTATTCATTTGTATTTGGCGGTTCGGAGTTTCACGAGATGAATAACCAGAACCGCCAAGTTCCTCTTGATGGTTATTCACCTCATGAAGCTCTTCAAGAGCTTGCCTTTCTACAAGCATTCTAATTATAGCATTGCCTGTAACAAATTGCTACTTACCACCCATTTGCAAAAGAGGAGCTTTCTCCAAAAAAGTCAGTTCAAAGAACTGACTAAAGTGATAACTCCATAATAATATCATCAGACGTAATTGAGCCTGTTTTCACCTGAGCAATATCAGTATAGCTGTTATAGTTAGTAACAATCGTAATAACTGTTTTCTGGCACTGATGTCTTTCTACTCCATCTAAGTCCATTACAGTAAGAAGATCACCCTTCTTGACTTTCTGTCCCATTGTGACTTTTGTATCAAATACTTTTTCATCGGTAATTTTTACTGTATCAATACCTAAATGTAGAAGAAGTTCTGCACCTTCATTTGTGATGATTCCAATTGCATGTTCTGATTCACTGATAAAGCTGATTGTACCATCTGCAGGAGCATAGATCTTACCATCAGCTGGTTCAATAGCTGCACATGGTCCCATAATACCTTCTGCAAACATAGGATCCTTGATTGCACTCATTTCAATCGCACTCCTGATGCAATCGCAAATAAGGATTCACTAGAAACTTCTTTTTCTTCTTTTGGTTCTACAACTTCTTCTTTTTCTTCCTTAGGAACACAGAATAACCATGTAATAGAGAAAGCCACCGCAAATGCGACTAAGTTAACAAGAATATAGAATGGTAACTGTTCATTTAAGTAAAGTAATGTACCAGGAATACCTGTAATACCCATACCTGTTGCTTTAAGATGGAAGATAGAAGCAAGGAATCCACCAACACCTCCACCAATCATTGCAGCGATAAATGGTTTTACTAAACGAAGGTTGACACCAAATACTGCAGGTTCAGTAATACCTAATGCAGCAGATAAAGCAGATGGATAAGCAACCTGTTTCATTTTCTGATCATGAACTTTAATTGCGATAGCTAATACAGCACCTGCCTGCGCAATGTTTCCACAAGTACCAATTGGGTTTAAATAGTTCCAGCCATCATTAGCTAACATACTGATTTCTAAGAAGTTTAAGATATGATGAATACCAAAGATACCAAGTAACTGTCCAAAGCTTCCGTATAATAAACCACCAAGACCTAAAGGTAACTGCAATAATTTTTCAACTACAAATAATACACCTGTTTCAACTGTATGAAGAACTGGACCAATCGCAAATAATGCAACTGTCATACCAATAAGTAATGTAAGAAATGGAGTAAGAATAAGATCTAATGCATCTGGAATACGTTTTCTTAACCATTTCTCCATATTGGCACCAAGAATACCTGTCACAAAGGCAGGTAATACAGAACCCTGATAACCAGATACCTTTAAGAAATTGAAGAACATCAGTGGTTTTGCAGCACCAGAACCAACATCATATGCACTTGGAAGACTAGGACTTACAAGCATTAAACCTAATACAATTCCAATTACAGAACTGCCACCAAAGTTTTTAAATGTTGACCAGCATACAAGTGCAGGAAGGAATGCGAATGCGGTATCCGTTAATACCTGTGTAAATGTAAGTAAGTTTGTAGGAACACTCTTAGTTGTTAAACCAAAAAGATGCAAGATAGCTTCTTGAGTCAATAAGCCTCTTAGACCCATGAATAAACCTGTTGCAACAAGTACAGGAATAATTGGTACAAAGACATCAGAGAATGTTCTAATAGCTCTTTGGAATTTATTTCCATATACTATTTTTTCATCGTTGTTATTACCTTCTTCTCCAGTCACCTTGATTACTTCATCATAGACACGATTTACTAAACCTGTCCCTAGAATAATCTGATACTGTCCTGAATTGAAGAATGATCCTTTTACCTTATTTAAAGATTCAATTGCTTTCACATTGATTTTATCTTTGTTTTTTACTACTAAACGCAATCTTGTTGCGCAATGTCTTACTGAACTAATGTTTTCTTTTGAACCAGTTAATTCAATAATCTTTAATGCAAGTTCTTTATCGTTCATTTTTCTAACCTTTCCTTTTTAATTTGTTAAGCGCTTTACTGATTATATTTATACCTCGTAAAGCGCATTAATTGAATGGAATAACATAATATAAATATGGCTTTTTCTAACCGTTTATACTTTTTTTAATATAAATGTGTAAGTTTTAAAATCACCATGTTCTAAAGGTACACATAAGCCCATATGCTGCAGCTCATCTCCACCATAGATTTCTTGTGTATGACATTCTAAATAATCAGAATCTTCATCTAAGTATGTTAACTTAAAGTACTTCTGAGCAGTCAGAGGATTATAAAAACGAGTCATTATGACAACATAAACAGTCTTTCTATCAAGACTGACTACTTCCCAGCCTAAATGATTTTCATCACATTCAATGGCATGTAATTCACCGTTGAGTGTTTCTTTTCTTATTGTTTTATATTCCTGAATCTGCTTCTTAATATCATCTAATTCATCATCTGTACACTTTGTAAGATCAAGTTCATAACCTAAATTAAATAGTTTTGCGATATCATAACGTGTCTCTAAGGATGTAATACGCCCAGTCTGGTGATTAGGAACAGCACTGATATGTGCACCTATCACTGATTGTGGATAAAGCAGACTAAAACTATCTTGAATCACACTACGATCGAGTGCATCCGTATTATCACTGGCCCAGTTCTGCTGCATATAACATAAGATACCTGGATCAAAACGTGCACCTCCACTTGAACATCCTTCAAAAAGAACATCTGGATAACGAGACGTAATCACATCAAGCACATGATAAAGACCAAGCATATATCTATGAGCCACTTCTGTACTATACTTAGAGATATGAGAACATACATCACTCATCGGTCTATTCATATCCCATTTGATATAATCAATAAGTCCAGTAGAAAGATAAGAATCAAGCATATGAATTAAATAATTCTGGACATCTTCTCTAGATAAATCAAGAAGATATTCATGACGACCTAAAGTAGGTTCATATCCATCTACTGATAATGCATAATCTGGATGGTGTATATATAAATCACTGTTTTTACTAATTGCTTCTGGTTCAAACCATAAGCCAAACTTCAAACCATATGATTTAACAAGTTCAGCAGCTTTTTGTATACCACCTGGAAGTTTGCTTGTATTACATTTCCAGTCTCCCATAGAATTACGACTATTATTTTCTTTTCTAAACCAGCCATCATCTAACACAAATAATTCAATACCTAGTTCACTCGCACATTTGGCCTGTTCTTCAATCTTTTCTAAAGACACATCATAATACATAGCTTCCCAGGTATTTAATAATACAGGAGGTAATTCCTGTGATTGTGGTAATAAGTGATGACGATAAAGTTTATGGAAGTTCATTCTCATTCCTTCTAAGCCTGTATTACTATAATTCACGACAACTTCAGGTGTATAGAATTCTTCTCCTTTATGTAAGTGCCAATTATTCATAGAAGGATGTAAACCCATCTGCATACGCACTTTTCCAAATGAATCCTTTTGTATCTTGCAACAATAATTTCCACTATAAATAAAATGCATTGCATATATATCAGAACCTGATATTAATGCCGCAAATGGATGCATTTGTGGACTACTGCTGCCTCTTGTACTTTCTATTTGAAATATACCTGTATTAAGTGCAGATAGCTGAATATTGCCTTCTTTTGCATGTAAGCCATACATTGTCATCACTTGATAATCCTGTGATGGAAGTTCTAAAGAAACAGATTGTGTATTATAAAGAATAAGATCTTCTTTACAGCTTCTAAAAGAAGCTGAAAACGAAAGAACTCCTAAATCCTCATAAATAGTGATATATTGACTAACTTCTAAGCCAATATGCTTATCTTCATAGACTACTTCTAGTGTCTCACTTCTGCCATGACTTTTAAGTGAAGGTAAGCCTGGAAGAGTCTTCTTTTCATCTAGCACATGCACTTCCTTCAACAATAATTCACAATAACGTTGATGGTGTGCTTCTACTTCAATGGCAGGTATGCGATAATCTCCATGACCTAATTGTGGATAGAGAAAAGGAAGATCATCAAAAGATGCATTTTCGATACTGACATCATGTTCAGTATTGTAGCCGCGTTTGTAGTAAGTCATTGGACTTTTATGATAATGACGAAGTGGTTTCCCTATATATCTTTGTAAAATGTACTTTTGATCTAATACTTCTAATATATAACTAATATGTGTATTTCTAAGATGAATTATACTATTATTTATTGTAATCATTTTAAATCTCCAATCTGTATACGTTGATATTTTGTGATTCTTTACTACTTGCAAGAAGTAAGTCTTCAGCCTGTGGATCAAGACGTGCAGAATAAACAAACTCTCCGTTATTCGCAAATATTTCTACACTTGATGTATCCAGCCATATTTCCATATGATTGATTTTTATAGGCCATGATTTCTTTTGATATATCTGTTCTGCCCAATCATAGCGTTCAATACTTATGCCTTCATCAAAGTGAATGCTTAATTCCTTATTGATTGAAAAAGATATATGTTCCAAGGGACTGATTTCTATCATCGCCTGTCTTTGTATTTTCATATGATTCGTATAAGGAATTTCATGGCATAATTCATACATCTCCCTTACAGGTGACTGTATCAATTTTCCTTTTTTTACAGATAATTCACGAGGCATTGTTAAACAATGAATATGTCCATCCTTAGCGAATTCTGCTTCTTGCGCATCACTAAAACGTGACATCCAGGCAAGCATAATACGTCTTCCTTGAGCATCCACAAATGTTTGTGGTGCATAAAAATCATACCCTTCATCCATATGCATTCCTTTATCTAAATCACTCAATCTATCTATTAAATAAACAGCGTGTGCATCAAGACATTCATCTGTATCATTATTTCTTGACTGTAGGCCATACATTAATACTTCATGAGCATCAAGTGTAAATAAGTCAGGACATTCTATCATTTCATACTGTTTAGATATTCCAATAATTTTATTAAACTTAAAAGAGGTTCCATCTATTGATGTATATTGAATAATATCTCCTTTTCCAGTCTTCTTATTCTGTCCTCCTATAATCATTTTCCAGACATCCTCCTTAGTCACTTTAGGATCTCTAAAATGACCTGTATAATCATCAGGAAGAGAGAGTACAGAACCATATTTCTTAAAGTGAACACCATCCTTTGATTGTGCAAGACATTGTTCAGGATATCTTACGCCTTCTCTCTTCACATTTCCCGTATAATAAAGAGATAGTGTCTCACCATCACTGACTGCACTTCCTGAATACGTCCCATCCTTGTCATAAGCTTCAGACGCTTGTAATGCGATAACAGGCTCACTCCAATGAACAAGGTCTTGAGAGGTTGTTTTTCCCCATACTTTATATGAGTGGTCTGTCGCATTAGGATTCCATTGGAAAAAGACATAATACTTTCCTTTAAAATAGGAAAGCCCATTCGGGTCATTGATCAACCCTTTTTCTGTTTCTATATGATATGCTTGTTTTCTATTTTTCATACATAACCCTCACTTTATTTACATTAAACAACGCCAAGAATATAATAAGAATAGAAATACATAACGAATATATGGAAAAAACTAACTTAGGGGATCATATGAAAGAATATAAAGAACGTATTCACAGCAAAACCTATAAAGCCAATACAGATTTGTCTTTATACAGTGCTGGAATAGAACAATGTAAAAGTGAATATACCTATGGACCTATTGTAAGATCTTATTATGTGATGCATTTTGTCTTCTCTGGAAAAGGACAACTGACTATTAATGAACATTCCTTTGATGTCAAGGCAGGAGATATTTTCCTCATTCCTGCCAATAAGGTGGCTACCTATCAAGCAGATAAAAACCATCCATGGAAATATGGATGGGTCAATTTCTTAGGTATTAATGCGGAACAATATTTTTATTCCCTTACAAAAGATACACATGATCAATACATTATTCATAATGTTGATGTGAATCAATATTATAAACAGATTGAACGTCTATTAGATTTATCCTTTAATACAGATGCTGAGTATTTTGAATCAAATAGTATACTTCTTCATATTTTCGCAATGTTGTATGAAGAGTTAAATATCCATTTCAATAATAATGTGAAATATTCACTTGCCGAAGTGTTAAACCGCAAACTCTACCCATCTGATGACTGCAAATTATATTACCCAATATAATAATGTATTTTTAT
>NZ_JBHSEB010000101.1:0-421 GCF_042651925.1 Catenibacterium sp. GCM10023432
TTCCACCTGTTTATTAATTTAATTTGCGGTTTTATTACTTTTTATTATGGGTAGAGTTTGCGGTTTAACACCGAAGAAATTCGTCTTTATTTGGATTTGAATTATCAATATAACCTTAAAATGAGTGAGATTGCGGATAAGTTTGGTATTCATGTAAATTATATGACACGATTATTTCATCAGAAATTTGATATTTCACCTAAACAATATCTGCTTTCAATTAAATTAAAAAAGGCTGCAGGCTTGTTACAGAGTACAAATCTCCCTGTATCTACAATTGGAATAACTAAATAGACTTGGGGTTAACTCAAGATTTAAAAATGCCAGGGGTGTGAACTTCTGGCATTGCTTTTGGGCTGTTAACTTTTTAGGGGCAGTTTTTCGCTATCTATTTTGTTTATTTCATAAATCATTTATCATG
>NZ_JBHSEB010000101.1:523-824 GCF_042651925.1 Catenibacterium sp. GCM10023432
TGAATAATCTACAGTTAATTTTATATTTTGTAACTGAATATTCTCTTTATTTCTCTTTCTGTCAGGAAGTAATTAGTAAGTGGAAGATTTGTTATCTTTGCTAAATCTATTATAAAATCACTTGACTGAGTTGTATTAATATATCTAGTTTCACCTCTAACTACCTGAAATCCTCTGGTAAATCTCATAATATCTGATGTGCTGTATTTATTATTAAGCACCTTGAACTGTAGTATTCTTTCAAGAAGCACTGCGAGATAACAGATGAGGAAATGACCCTTGATGGTGCTCTCCTTCTGAA
>NZ_JBHSEB010000102.1:0-26389 GCF_042651925.1 Catenibacterium sp. GCM10023432
AAGTCAGAATAATATATCTGCTGATATATCATCTGACTTAAATTCTAGCATTATTAACTTAATGACATTGGCGTGAGCTTCCTTTTTTCATACTGTACGCATGTAGTTATAGACCTGTTTCTTGAAACTCTCCCAGTTCATTGATCCAGACTGCCCTTCTATCATTAGTCTAGGACACTTTTTACCCGACCAATCATGATGCATACGGAGTTGATCTACACTGAGGTGATATTGTTTTAATAATGCCGCTGCAAGTTTAGCTGCATTCTTTTCTGCACTATAGAGATTACCATCATCGTTTACACATATTTCTATCGCAATAGATGCACTATTGCCTGGCATGACACCATCTCCTGCATGTCCTGCCTGTTGATTGAGAGGTAATGATTGGTAGATACTATGGTCATCCACTGTATAATGCCAGGAAGCAGAACGTACATTACCTGTATATTGAAGCTTTGCATGACTCAAAGCATCGGCTCCTTTATTTGTATTATCTGTTGTATGAATTGTGATATACAGTGGTCTCATTGCATAATGCGTGCGATGACTACTTGTTTCAGGAATCATATAATCCCTATAGAGTGGTATCCCAGTTGTATTCTCTATAGAATTATTAACATCTATACTCACATATTGAGAAGAGACCCACCCTTTTCCTTTTATATACATATAGCGTCCTGCTTCTTTTGTAACATGATAACTTCCTGCAGGAATAACCTGTCTTGTAGCATAGTATGAAAATGGTGCACTATAGAGCGTCTTGGAAGAACTGAATGTAATTGTATTAGAGATTGTAAGAGGCTGTGCACCTACATAGTTTTTATGACTATACTTTTTACCATCCATACCAGTATACGTGAGTCCATCAAAACTGATACATTCTATAGGTCTAGATAGGAGGTGATTACTTATTAAAATATGATCACTCTCTATAATCACCTGTGAGGGTGTATAGCTAGGAAAACTGATAATAAGCAACATAACAACTAATATATTCTTCAACATTCTCTTTTGTTTTGTTGTCATTCTCTTATGTTTCATTGGTCATTCCTTCTTTCATGGCATTGTCATTATAATCTTAAATTAAGTGTATGAATATTATTTGAACTGAAACAACATATTTACATACTGTAATTTTCAAACAGCAAAAAATGAAAACGCTTATTTTTTCACAAGTCATGATAAAGCCTAAAACTCGTTATTTTAAGCCCTTTTTATACTACTTTTTGCATGCTGTTTTCTTGAGTTTCATTGACTTTAAAAGGATGGTGTCATATAATTTTGACAGGTGATAACCCTCACCTTGAATCAACAGTCATTTAGTAATGAAAGGAGTAAAAAAATGATTTATTCAAAAGAAGTTGAAGAAATGTATTGCGTTAAACAGGGCGGCAATCATGGTTGTGCCCCAATTCCTGAAGAAGGCAAATGGGTTTATTCTAAAGAAATCAAGGATATTTCTGCTTACACTCATGGTATCGGATGGTGTGCTCCACAGCAGGGTGCTTGTAAACTTTCTTTAAATGTTAAGGAAGGTATCATTGAAGAAGCACTTATCGAAACTATCGGATGTTCAGGTATGACTCATTCTGCAGCTATGGCAGCTGAAGCTTTAGTTGGTAGAACTTTACTTGAAGCATTAAACACTGACTTAGTTTGTGATGCTATCAACACTGCAATGAGAGAATTATTCTTACAGATCGTTTATGGACGTTCTCAGTCTGCTTTCTCAGAAGGTGGTTTAGTAGTAGGTGCTGGTCTTGAAGACTTAGGTAAAGGTTTAAGATCAATGGTAGGTACATCTTATGCTACTAAGAAGAAAGGTCCTCGTTACCTCGAATTGACTGAAGGTTACATTACTAGAGTTGCTTTAGATAATGATGACCAGATCATCGGTTACGAATTCGTAAATCTTGGAAGAATGATGGACATGATTAAAGCTGGAGAAGATGCTAATGAAGCTGTTAAGAAAGCAACAGGTTCTTATGGACGTTTTGCTGATGCTGCTAAGTACATCGATCCAAGAAAGGAATAATTAGGAGGTAGAACAATGGCTATTACATTTGAAGGTTATGAAAGAAGAATCAACCAGATCAATAAAACTTTAAACGAATATGGTATCAAAGATATCGAAGAAGCTAAGAAGATCTGTGATGATAAAGGTATTGATGTTTATAACATCGTTAAATCTACTCAGCCTATCTGCTTCGAAAATGCTTGCTGGGCTTACACTGTAGGTGCTGCAATCGCAATCAAGAAAGGTGACGTTAAGGCTGCTGATGCTGCTAAGACAATCGGTATTGGTTTACAGTCATTCTGTATCCCTGGATCAGTTGCTGATGATCGTAAAGTAGGTTTAGGTCATGGTAACTTAGGTTCAAGACTTCTTGATGAAGAAACTCAGTGTTTCGCTTTCTTAGCTGGTCATGAATCATTCGCAGCTGCTGAAGGTGCAATCAAGATCGCATTAAACGCTAACAAAGTTCGTAAGCATCCTTTAAGAGTTATCTTAAATGGTTTAGGTAAAGATGCTGCTAAGATCATCTCAAGAATCAATGGTTTCACATATGTTGAAACTCAGTTCGATTATTTCACAGGTGAGGTTAAAGAATTATCTAGAACTGCTTATTCAAATGGTGACAGAGCTAAGGTTAACTGCTATGGTGCAGATGACGTACGTGAAGGTGTAGCTATCATGCATAAGGAAGGTGTAGATGTATCAATCACTGGTAACTCTACTAACCCAACTCGTTTCCAGCATCCAGTTGCAGGTACATATAAGAAAGAATGTATCGAACAGGGTAAGAAATACTTCTCAGTTGCTTCAGGAGGAGGAACTGGTCGTACATTACATCCAGATAACATGGCTGCAGGACCAGCTTCATATGGTATGACTGATACTATGGGTCGTATGCATAGTGATGCTCAGTTCGCAGGTTCTTCATCAGTACCAGCTCACGTTGAAATGATGGGCTTAATCGGTATGGGTAACAACCCAATGGTAGGTGCTACTGTTGCAGTTGCAGTTGCTATTGAAGAAGCTAGCAAATAATTAATTCAACACTTAAAGTCCTGATTTATTCAGGGCTTTTTTCTTTACTACAATGAATATTAATGATTATCAAAAAGAAGCAATGAGAACACTGAATCCCGAACTGAATAAGAAAGATATACTTATTAATAGTGTTATGGGATTATGTGGAGAGTCAGGAGAAGCAATAGATATCGTTAAGAAGTGGTTGATGCAAGGACATGATCTAGACAAAGATTATCTTATTAAAGAATTAGGCGATATAGCCTGGTATCTTGCTGAAGCAGCCACTGCATTAGATGTTCCTTTAGATACTATTCTAGAGGGTAATCTTGATAAACTACATAAAAGATATCCTGACGGATTTAATACAAGTGCTTCTATCAACAGACAAAAAGAGGATTGATTCTGTATCACAGAGTCAATCCTCTTTCTTTATATTTCATAATCAATGACAGTGATTTTCTTCATTTTAGGTCCTTTATTAAAAAGAAACATATGTTCCCTTAAAGAAGGATACTGATCCATATCCTCCTTTTTTAGTTTCATGGAATAATGTGAGATTTCATTTAAATATGAATTTCAACTTTCAAAAAACGCATATACTCTAGATTACTATCATTTTCTTAGTCAAAAAATAAGATCACCTGTTTCTCCATCTTTCCACTTTCCTTTATTCTTATCTAAAAAACGACATTTGTTTGAGAAATTCCAGATTAGTGAGGGTATAAGACATATAGGAAGCTTTTTTCCCTAAATTTATAGAAATGTAAAACACTTGTATCTTACAAATAAGCATCAGGTGGAGACTTAAATACCGGATTTCTGAAACAGATGCATAAACATCCTAGAAGCTACGACTTCAAATACAAAGTATAATGTCGTAGTAATTCACTGTTGTTTGTATTTGTATGAATAAATGCTATACTATGAGTAAGGAGGACTGATTGCTATGAAACCAATTAAAGATACTGATTCAGTTAAAAAAAATACTGTTATTCTTCCTGAAACAATCGAAGACAAGTTAAATGAAGCAGAAAAAGATTACGAAGAAGGAAGAATTCATACTGAAGAAGAAACATGGGGAATGTTTAGTAAAAAGTATGGATTTGAATAATAAAATACTTTATACAGATTCAGCAATTGGTGATTTAGATAAAATACTATCTTATCTCTCTGGATATAAAAATCCATATATTCTCACAAAATTCAAACATGATATTGATGAAAATCTAGAAAGGATAAGGTTACATCCAAAGTCTCATCCGGTCATTCTAAAACATCATCGATATGAATATAGAAAGTTAATAATTCATCATTATATCTTTGTTTACTTTGTTGATAGTACAAATAACGAAATAACAATTTTCAGAATAATTCATGAATTAGAAGATCATCAAAATAGATTAGGTATAAATAATTTAAAAAATGAGGAGTGATTCAATATAAAAAAACGAATTGCTCTTTTTATATTTTAGAAAAAAGTCGAAAAGATGTGGTATATTTGATTAAGAAAATCATAATGGAAATACAAAAACATAACAACAAAAACAATTAAAAATAAACGCAATCAATTGGATGATGAATTAACAGTAATTAATTCACGTCTAAAAGAGTTTAATAATCTCAAATGAAGCAGTGTGCAAAAAAGAGGATTGATTCTGTATTCACAGAGTTAATCCTCTTTCTTTTCTATACTGTCACTGGTAATTTATCTACCACCGCTTTTTGTCCTTCTAATGTGAAATGAACACCATCAGTCACATATTCACTTCTCAACTGCGTACGATCTTCATCCTGACATAAATCATCTAGATCAATATATCCATCTGCAGGATTTGTCTTAATCCATGTATTAATATCTTTTCTCATCTGATCTATTTCAGGTGTCCACTCAATGTCATCACCTTTATTTAAGATATTACGTGTATAACCTTTCCAAGCAGAACGAGTAACTAAATATACTTGAATATTTCTTTCATGTGCTTTACTAATAAGTGTTTTATAAGCATCAATCATCTGTTCTGTCGTTACTTTAGGTGCAATCCCCATCATACTCTTACAATTAGGGTGAATAATATCATTACATCCTACCTTGATAATAACAGTCTTTACACCTGGCTGATTTAAAGCATCTCTTTCAAATCTCTTCAACATAGATTCACCATAAGCCATACCAAGTCTACCTGCTCCATCAGCACATAGTCGATTACCCTTAATAGCCTGCTGTAAGACACCTACATTATGAATACCAGCTAAATGCAGTTTAGTAGAGAATAGTGTTGGTATATCATTCGCAAGTGTAGAATCACCAATTATAACTGTAGAATGCGCATCGGAACGATTGACATCTAAACCTGTTAATAATGGGATCACATCATATTCACCAAAGCTTCCATTTAATATCATTGGTACACCTGTAGTTGCAGGAAGATTGACCTGATTACCTGAACTAATATATGTTTTGCCACCAATTAAACCAAATGTTTTTAACTGATCTGTATTTTTCATATACATAGAAACAGTGACTGGTTCTAATGCATCTACATAATAGTCTAATGGATCTGAATAAACAGTTTCTCCTTTTTCTAATGTTACTTTCTTACATCCATTAAATGTCACAGTCTTCTTTGTAGGAAGTTTAATACACTGTTTACTTATTGTTTTCGCTATAGTCACAGCATCAATAGTCATAGGACCTGTACCATAAGTATTAGAGAATGTAAGACGTACTGTTTCACCTGTCAATGTAGGTTTAATTACAGTTCTAAATGTTAAGTGATGCAAGCCAAAATCCTTAAAATGATTCCCAAAAAATTTCTGTATACTAAATTCTACAGGACTTGTAGACCAAGAGCCTACCCAGTTTTCTTGAGCACAACTTGATGTCATAGATGGGAATAAACATAACGCAATACTCACAAGACATGAAATTAATTTTTTCATGAGATTTTCCTCCCTTTTTCATATTATATCAATTTGAAAAATCTCTTTTCTAGCATTACCATATATATACTTGAATATCATCCATAAATATGTTCATACAAATAATTGTATTTAAAACATATGAATATGGCTGCTTAAAAAATCCCTTCAAAGAAGGGATTCATTATAAGAACTTATCCAATTCATTTTTTACCTGTTCATTGATCTTATTAGTAGGATGATCAATTCTATGACCTCTCATGATAACAGATTCAATATGTCTTAATGCCAATAAGTCATCTAATGGATTATCCTTTGTGACAATCATATCAGCTGACTTACCTACTTCAATAGAACCAGTTTCATCATCAATACCAGCCATTCTAGCTGCCTGTAGTGTCGCACAATAAATTGCATATGCATTACCTACACCTACATACTTATGGAAGTAATATAGTTCTCTCCAGAAGTCATACTGTGTAATCCAAGGGCATCCTACATCATTACCTAATACAATAGGAATATCATTCTCTAATGCCTGTTTCGCACATTCTATAATTCCATCAAATACGACTTTACCATTGAATTGTTCTACTTCTGATGCGTTAGTAATAGAACGATCAAATAAAGCATATGGTAAGGCTGGTGATAATGTAGTACATAAGAATGCATTATTATCTTTAAATAATTGAATCATATGATCATCGAGTTTTGCCCCATGTTCTATAGAATCTACACCATTCTCCAAAGCCACTCTTACACCATCCGATGATTCTACATGTGCAGCCACCTTAAAGCCTAATTCATGTGCTTTATCACAAACCGCTTTAACCATTTCAGGTTCCATCTTTAATTCTCCAGGAACACCCTTTTCCTTAGCATCTAGAACACCACCTGTAATCATTAATTTAATTAAATCGACATTCTGTTCCTTTGCTTTACTTACCTGTAAAAGTGCATCATCAATTGTTTCAGCTGCAATTGCTACACTCCCTGCCATATGACCATGAGGTACTGAAATACCTTCATTACCTGCTAAAATACGTGGACCTCTCTTCTTCTCGCAATTAATTTCATCACGTACACGTGTATCAAAATCTCTAATACCACCTACTGTTCTAATCGTAGTGACACCACTAAGTAACTCCATTTCTGCAAACCCGCTCACCATATTATGAGCAATAGCACGCGTAAGTGGATTACTCATTAAGAAGTTTACTAACTTCGCATTATCTCTCTGTTTCTTTTGTGGTTTGCCATTTCCTGCTAAGTGTACATGCATATTAATAAGACCTGGCATAATATAGTTTCCTTCTAAATCCACTACGTTATACCCTGTTAAATCAGCTTCTTTCTGTAAAACAATATCCTTAATCTTCCCCTGTTCTACGAGAATCGCATATCCTTCCTTAACATGCATCTCCTTAGTCCCATCTATTATTTTTCCATTGATATAAGCATCCTTCATTATGCTCACCCCTCTCTTACATCTATGATATCATATTCACTTCACATTATAATGTAAACATCTCACTTCTTTTGTAAAAAAAGAAGAGATAGCATTACACTATCCCTTCCCTAAAAAAGATGAATCTTTAGTCTTTCTTCTTCTTTACAGAAACATAACCAGCTAAAGATAAAGCCATAGCTGATACTAATCCAAATAATGAAGTTGGATCACCTGTCTTAACAGTATCATCCTTCTTATCTTCTGGTTTAGTAGTAGGTTTTGTTTCTGGTTTGATTTCAGGCTTAGTTTCAGGTTTTTCTGGAACGGTTGGTTTTTCTGGTTCAATAACAACCTTTTCTTCTAAAGCGTCTACTGCTTTAGTTAACTTAGCCACAACTTCATCTACTTCTACCTGAGTTGCATTTTCTGCATCAAGACCCTTAGCTTCTTCAACAGCAGCCATTAATGCAGCCCAAGATTCTTCAGTATACTTACTTTCATCTAATTCTTTGATTTCAGCAAGTTTAGCATCTAATGCAGTTGTATCACCCTTAAGAACATCTAAGCCCTTAATAGCTTCTTCTAATTTCTTAGCAGCTTCATTAACTTCTTCCTGAGAAGCATCTTTGTTTTTAACAACAGCCTTAGCATCTTCTAATGCTTTAGCAAATGCATCACGTGCTTTCTTAACAGCCTTATTTAATGTTTCTTCAGAGATAGCTTCAGCCTTAGTCACTGTTTCTTCAAGTTCAGCCTTATTCACTTTTGGAGCTACCTTTAAATTCTTCATTGCATCACGTAATGTATTAATTACTTCTTCATTATTTAAATCTTCTTTTGCATAAGCCTTCTGAGCTTCAATTAATGCGTCTAAGAATGTATCAACAGAATCAGCAGTCTTATCAGTTAAATCCTGACCATAAGCTTCTTTTAATAGGTCCTTAAGTTCAGTATTTTCAGCCACCTGTTCATAAGTGAACTGTACTTCTGCAATTTTATACCAGCTATCGCTTGCTTCTTTTATTTCAAGTTTAACATACTTCACTGGCTGTTTATCGAATGTGAATGTCTGTTCAAGATTATTCGCATCCATCTTTAAGTTAGCCACTCTAGTCCAGTTTTCTTTATCTTCAGATACCATGATATCTGCATTCTTGATAATATCTGAACCTGGTTTTTCAGGAGCTGAAATCTTAATACCACTCATATTCACTTTATTTGCGAATGTAAATGTGATATGTTTACCGACTTTCTGTGCATCATTGAACCAAGCAAATGTATCTCTATTACCATCGAACATCTTGTCATAGCTATACTTATCGCTTGGATAAACACCTAATGACCAATAACCATCAGATGCCTGAACACTAGGAACATTTCCATCACGCTTCATTAAACCATTTCTAGCAGCAACTAATTCATCATATGCAGTCTTCACTGCTTCATCAGTTACATCTTCACTATAAAGAACCTTCTTACCATTCTTTACAGCTTCTAAGTATTCAGCATAACCAGAAGCATAACCATTATCTTCTAATGGGTTTTCTACTTCTACCCACAATGGATAGTAAACACGTTTAATAGCTTTCTTCTTAGCTGCATTTAACTTAGTTAAGATACCATCTACATCCTTCTGTAATGCATTCTTGTCATCATAAAGTTTCTGTGCTTCATCTAATGCAGCTTTATATTCACCTAGTGTTGCACCAATATATTCATTTTCATCTAAAGCATTATCTAAAGCAGCCTTTAAGTCAGTCTTGTCTGTGTAGATTTCATAAGTGAAAGTGAAAGTATCACCCTTCTTGCTATATGTACCAGTTGCACTGTCTTTATCAGACACTAAACGATAACCGTAAATCTTTTCAGCAGTGAAGTTATATTCATCACCGATATTACCATAACGAGTCACTGGACTCTTAATTTCCTTACCATCTTTATTAACATAGTTGATAGTGACTTTACCTAATGAATCAGCTGGTAAGATTGATCCAGAATCTGGTAAAGTAGAACCCTTATCAAATGCTGCAACATGTCCAAGCTTTGCATAATTAGCCTTAAACTGGTTATGAGAAATAATACTATTAGACTTTGTATTCCATGCCTTAGTAGCAAGTGCACGCATTTCATTTGCGATATCTTCAGTAATAGTATCTTCATCACATACATCGGCCTTATCACACCAGATAGCAAGTGATGCACCTTTAATAGCTGGGTTATCATCTGCAATAGTGTTAGCCTGGAATTTACCTGGAGTCCATTCATCAAAGATTAACTTATCAGAATTTAAGTTATCAAATGAATGCTGTTTACGTCCATCAGTTGGCATTGATGGTCTTAATACATAATAGAAGAAACTAGCATTTACGTTATAAATAGTATCATGACCCTTATCTAAGAAAGTCTGAAGTTTTGCGATACTATAGTTCCAAGACATCTGACTCCAGAAATCAATACCAATATACTTATGCATTTTGATCAGCTGTTTCTTATCATAGTATGAATTTTCTCCATAATAGATACCATCATTCCAAATACGAGGAGTAAATCCTTTTTCATGTACATGTTCTGCTAAGTCATTGATATATTTCGCAACAACATCCTTCCAAGTTGCATTAGGATCAATGTTTTCTCTTGCATAATTATCTAATACAGACTTGTACTGAGTAGTGAAAGGTGCACGGTCAAATTCCATATATTCATCGCCACCGATGTGGAAATCTGTACATCCTTCAAATAATTCCATATATTCATCATATAAGCTGTAAATATACTTAATCGCTTCAGGATTAGTGATATCTAAACCTGATTTATAATGATTACCATATTTATCTACCTGCCCATATTCTGGATGAGCTCTTAAAATCTGGTCAACATGGCCCGGAGAGTCAAATGATGGAATAACTTTAACACCATATTTCTTTGCTTCCGCAAGAATTTCTCTTACATCAGCTTTTGTCAAATGCTGTTCAGATACGATTGATGGATCTGTTTCACATTCAATACGGAAACCTAAGTTTTCTGAGAAATGCATCTGGATAGCATTCATCTTGAAGTAAGACATTTCTCTGATCTGTCTAATGAACCAGTCTTTAGAGATGTACTTACGAGCCATATCTACATGGATACGACGTTCAGCTACATTAGGATAGTCAACGATTTCACCATAAGCTAAAGTGCTATTATTCGCAATTGTAAGCTGTTCAATAGTACGTAAACCATATAATACAGCTGTTTCACTTGCACCAGTTAAATGGATACCAGTGTCATCGATTGTAATCTTATAAGCTTCCTTACTTGTAGTCTTATCAGTGATTTCTGATACAGGTTTGATATCAATAGTGATATCAGTTGGTGCACCATCCTGATTATAAAGCATACCCTGAGCATCACTAGAAATAATCTTCTTAGCCATGAATTCAGAGTTAACTAATTTAACGATTTCTGCAAGTCTATCATTCTTTAAGTTGGCTTCGTTCGCAACGATTACGAATTTAGAATCCTTAGTCATTACCCAAGTCTTATCAGAAGCATCTTTAGTATATGACTGTAAGATAGGTGTAGTTGCAGCAACGAGCTGTTCATTAGTCATTGTTCTTTCAGCAATTGCAGGCGCCCCATTGTAGGCCTGTGCAACTATAGCACCACTTGAAAGAGTCATAGAAGAAACGAGCATAACGCTCATTAACATACGTTTCATATTATTTGTATTCATTTTCATTTTTCCCTATCAAGTAAGAGGCAGGCTTTGCTGCCTCTTGTTTTATTTATTAAGCTTTCTTTCTTTTTAAATAGATATAAACAACAGCTGATGCAGTCATGAGAGCGAACATACCAGCAATCATAGTAGAATCACCTGTCTTAACAGTATCATCCTTCTTATCTTCTGGTTTTGTAGTTGGCTTTTCTGTTGGTTTTTCAGATGGTTTTTCTGGAACAGTTGGTTTTTCTGGTTCAATAACAACCTTTTCTTCTAATGCATCTACTGCTTTATTTAACTTAGCTACAGCTTCATCAATTTCTTTCTGAGTTACATTTTCTAAGTCAATAGCCTTTACTTCTTCTACTACAGCCATTAATGCTGCCCAAGATTCAGCAGTATATTTGCTTTCATCTTTCTTACTAACAGCTTCAAGAGCTGCATTTAAAGCTTCTGGATTACCTCTAAGAACCTTTAATCCGTCTAATGCATCATTTAATGCCTTAGCAGCTTCATTTACTTCTTCCTGAGAAGCATCTTTAGCAAGAACAGCCTTAGCATCAGCTAATGCTTTGTTGAATACTTCTACGTTCTTCTTAATTGCTTTATTTACTTCTTCTTCAGTTAAAGCATCAGCCTTAGCAATTGCTTCATCAAGAGCATCTGTATTCACTACAGGTGCATCAACTAAGCCTTCGATAGCCTTCTTTAAGCGGTTAATAACTGCTTCATTCTTGATATCTTCAGCTACTAATGCTTTTTGAGCTTCAATAAGTGCTTCTAAGAATTCATCTCTAGATGCAATTGTCTTGCCTTCTAAATCTTCTTCCTTAGCTTTTTCAATTAAATCTTTTAATGTAGTATCTTCACCAATGGCTTCTAATACGAACTCAACTTCAGAAATCTGATACCAAGCTCCATATCCAGAATTGATGTATATTCTTACATACTTAACTTCCTGTGCATCAAAGTCAAATCTCTTTTCTAATGGATCTGTACCCTTTAATGTACCTACTGTTGTCCAGTTTACCTTATCAGCAGAAATCTGGACTTCAGCATCACGTAAGATATCACCCTGGTCTGCCTGTACAACATTCACACCTGATAATTTTACTTTACCTGGGAATGTGAATAATACTTCATCACCAGCTGTCTGGTCAGCACCAAACCAACACTTAGAATTACGGTTACCATCAATCATCTTGTTGTATGAGTACCAGCTATAGTATCCCTTAGTTGCAGAAATAGTAGGCTTGTCTGCAGCTTTCTTAATTAATGCTTTCTTTGCATTCATGATGTTGTTATAGGCAGCTTCAGCTGTTTCAACATCTAAGTTTTCATCTTTAAGAGTGTTCTTTCCGTTATTAACGGCATTCATATAAGCCTGATATCCAGATGCATAAGCCGCATCACTTACTGGATAATAAGCTTCTACATATAACTTATAGAATTTAGCCTTTACAGCTTTTTCTTTTGCAGTACGAAGTGCAGCTAATGTTTCATCAACTTTCTTCTGTCCTGCTGAAGGATCTTCTTTAACGTCTTTCGCAACGTCTAGAGCTTCCTTATATTCCTTCACTGTTTCAGGAATATAATCTTTAATCACTAGTGCATTATTCACTTCTTTGATTAATGCTTCCTTATCAGTAAATGTCTTATAAGTTAAAGTGATTGTTTTATTTTCTTTATATACGCCTGTTAATGATTCACTTGCCTTTTCGAACTTATAGCCATAAAGTTCCTTAGGTTCAATAGTGTATTCATTGTCCTTTAAGCCATATAAAGTTTCTGTAGGTTCAATTGTCTGTCCAAATTCATTCTTATATTCAATTGTAAGTGCAACAGACTGTCCTTCATAAAGAACCTGACCTGGTTCTGGTAAGACGCTCTTATAACCAGGAACGCGTCCAATCTTATCAAATGCCTTCTTTACATCAGCATATTCAGGCATTGAATCTGATGTATTCCACATCTTATAAGCAGTTGCACGAGTTCTATAGAAGATGTTATTGGCCACTGAATCCTGTGTCATATAACCTGGAACGTCACACCAAATAGCATAAGAACCACCTTTAATAAAGTTTGCGTATGGTTTCTTATAAGTCTGTGGAATACCACCCTGTAATGTAGAGAACTTACCTGGATTCCATTCTCTATAAATTCTATCTCCTTCAGGACATGCATTCTGTAACCACCAAGAAGATAATACATAATACATGTAAATATCAGAGAAGTTGATAACTTTATTACCATTCTGTACAAACTTTTCGATACTTGCACAGTTCTGTGGAGCAGCCCAATAACAGATTTCGATATCTGGATCTAACTTATATCCAGTATAGTTTCCATACATCACACCATCGTTCCAAGTTCTAGGAGTCATACCCTTTGACTTAGCGATTGCAGATACTTCATTGAAGTATTCCATGATCTGTACATACTGTTCATTAGAGAAGTTAGAGAATTTTTCTAAGAATTCATCTCCACCAATGTTAAATCTCTTACATCCAGCTTCTGAGAAGAAATCGATAAATTCAGTCATTAAATCGATTAAGAAACCGCGTGCTTCGTCATTTGTAAAGATATTGAAGCACTGTGCTCTTCTACCATCAGATGGGAATAAGCTTGCACAGCTATAATCAGATGGTAAATATCTTAGAACTGCACCAAGGTGACCTGGAGAGTCTAAAGATGGGATAACTTCGATATGATATTCATTTGCAACCTGAATAATTTCTAACATATCCTGTTTAGTGAGATACTGGTTGTTTACATACTTGAAACCATCAATTGCTTCAAGAGTATCACTCTGTAATCTGAAACCTTCGTTTTCAGAGAAATGAAGCTGAATTGAATTGTATTTCTGCCAAGATAAATCTTTAATTAATGAAATGATCCAATCCTTTGTGAAGAACTTTCTTGCACAGTCCAAATGGAATGAGCGGTCTTCAACATCAGAATAGTCAACAATATTTCCCTTAGTTAAAACATTGTCACCTTCAATTAACATCTGGATTACAGATGTTAAACCATAATAGATTCCTGTTTCATCTTCTGCAGAAATAGTAATATTATTTTTAATATCTACTGCATAAGCATCATTTTTGCCAGTTAAATCTGGATTAGTTCCCATTTTTACAATGATGTCATTGTCTGCAGCATTTTCTAATGTACCAAAAACAATCTGTGGTGCTTCTGATAAAACACCTCTGTCTGCTAACTGCGAACTTGCACGTTTCAAATCACGTAATAACACTTCATTATTAAGTGTCTTTTCATTTGAAACCACAAGTAAACGGCTTTTCTTCGGCAATGTAAATGTGTCTGAATCCTTTGTATAGCTTTGTACATTCGGATAAATCACATTAGGTGCCGCAAAAGCTGGTGCAGCTGCAGAAGCAACTCCCGATAACGCAATAATTGCAGCTAAGCCTACTTCAACAATTTTTTTCCCTTTCATGATTTCACCTCTTTCTTTGTTGATAAGACTACAGATTTCACCTCCACTCTTTAATTTGATGGATTGAAACAAAAAAAAGACCGCATTCACTGTACCCTAAAAAGGGCGTGTGAATGACGGTCTTGCCTACTTAAAGTAACAATCCTTCGACATCAGTATACATGACCTGACGCAAATAAGTCAACAGGAATCGCTTACAAATTGTACTAAAATTACATTCATGATTTTTTTCATTATATAATTTATGTAAAGTGAATTTGTATTGATATATAGTCGTTTTTTTAACAACTGTTTTTAAAACATATCGTCACTGTTCTTTTCTATTACCTTTCTAAACACCTCATTGAGCGGTTCCCATGATGACTCTCCATCGACAAGAGAAGATGTATCTCTTTCTTGTAAACTATTTACTATAAACTCATCTAGAGAAGAAATATGATTCACATACTTCTTCTCATTACTATTCTTCTTGATCATTAATAGTTTATTTATATCTTCTCTTAATTCATTAGGAAGTTCATATTCTATTAGCTTCTCTATTTCTATAGGGGGCTGCTTTTTGTTATGTACAATATATTGACTAGATAAGATACAGCGAAGAATATAGAGATACTTCTTCACTGGTACTTTCTCTTTATTCATATATTTTAATAGTGTTTTTGCCATTTTATGATAATGATGATATGACTTCTTCTGTGAAAAATAGAGAGGAATCACTTCCCTAATATAAGAGGCTTCCTTTGTTTCCTTATACACAATGGGTGATGCAAACCATTCAAGTAATGATGGATTTGATTTATAAAGAAGTTTTAAAGCCTTCTTGATATCCCATCCACTTATATCAAACACTTCATCTATAGGCAGTTCTATCACATCTGATTTCTCATCCAGGCAAAGATAATCTTCCTTCTTTCTTACATAAATAAAACGCACATCATAATCACTATCAACAGACTCAAAACCCCAGGCACGACTTCCTGACTCTATCGCATATATAATCTTAACATGTTCTCTCTTCTCAATCTCCTTGAGCTTATTAATAATTTCTTTTCTCATTTCCATGCTCCTTATAGTTATATACAGGCTTTAACACCTCTATGACATCTACTGTTTCTCCAACAACATCTAGTATATCTTCCACTGATTTATAAGCCTGTGGCGCTTCATCCAATGTATCTAGAGAAATAGATGTTGTATAAATTCCTTCCATTGACTTCTTATATTCCTTGATATCCAACATTTCTTTTGCTTGCTTACGTGATAATATTCTTCCTGCACCATGTGGTGCTGAATAGTTCCATTCCCTATTTCCTTTACCTATCCCTAGAATAGATCCATCTTTCATATTCATAGGAATAAGAACCTTCTCACCTTTCACTGCTCGTATAGCCCCTTTTCTTAATATCATCTCATTGATATCTATGTAGTTATGAATGGTATGAAAAGAGTCGATTTCTGTAAGAGATGCCTTTCCCATTATCATACTGGCTATTAGTTCTCTATTTCTCATCGCATACTTCTGACATATCTCTATATCATGAAGATAATCATTGAGTGCATCACCATATAACCAGCATAAATCTTCTGGAATATCTAAAGTTCCATAACCTTCCTTAAGTTCCTCTAATGCGTGATTGATTTCCTTGCTTTTCCCAAGTTCTTTATATTCTTTAATGATTTCCTGGCGTCTTAATATATATTCATCCCATCCCCTATGTAGATGAATGGCACGTCTTTGATATATTTCTGCTACCTGTTTTCCAAGATTACGACTACCTGAATGAATAACCAAATAATAATCTCCTGATTTAGACTGTTCAATCTCTATAAAATGATTTCCTCCACCTAATGTTCCTAATGACTTTTCTAGATGTGATAATTTCTTAAGAGATGAATAACATTTTAACTCAGATAAATCAAATGTTTCTATAGGAGTTTCCCATACATTCATTCCTGAAGGAATCCATGAACATACTTCATCGATCTTCTTAAAATCAATTTCTTTATTTAATAATTTCACTGTATACATCCCACAGCCTATATCTACACCTACAATATTAGGACATACCTTATCCTTAATAGTCATTGTCGTACCAATTGTACAACCTTTTCCCGCATGTACATCCGGCATGATACGAATCTGACTTCCTAATGTAAGATCATAATCACACATTCTTTTAATCTGTTCTAAAGCTTTTTCATCTATCTGTGATGCAAAACATATCGCATTATTTTTCTTTCCTCTTATTTCTAGCATTGTTCTCACCTCAACAACATCATAGAGAATAAGACGCTGATTATCATGGACAAAAAGTTGCGAACTATAGTAAAACCATATACAAGGAGGGAAATCCCATGTTTAATCTAATGTTTACAATAGTTCCTGTACTAGTAATAGGAATGTTCATCTATGTTATAGTCAGTGGTATTTGTTCCTGGCATAAGAATAATAATTCACCACGTCTAAGTGTTCCAGTAAAGATAGTCACTAAACGTGCAGATACTATGTATACACACCACGAGGATATGATGTCATCATCACATACAACCTACTACGTGACTTTTGAAGTAGAAAGTGGCGATAGAATAGAACTTGTAGTACCAAGTCATGAATATGGATTCATGGTAGAAGGAGATCAAGGAAAACTTACTTTCCAGGGAACAAGATATATATCATTTGATAGAAATTACTAAAAGGGCGAATTATCGCCCTTTTTAAATGGAATATGCTTTTTGTTTCTTTAATCTTTGTCTTATGAGTTGTTTGAATTCTAAAGGTTCTATTACTTTAATCATAGGACCAAATGACAACAATCGAATCACCATCTCTGTCTCATCTGATTCATCATAGAATAGTTTCACTAAATAAGTATTTTCTTTTTTCTCTGTCTCTTTTTTAAAATGTGCAAAGTGAAGAAGAACTCTATCCAGTGTATTTCTTTCATCCTTTACTTCTATCAAGACATATTTTTCTACTCTTTGTTTATTTGTGGTAGAAACATTATGATCAGTCAAATGACATTCTTCTATTCTTGAAACATTGATTACTGTTCCATCATATGCAACTAAACGGAACTTATCATCCTTCTCTGAATATTCTAATAGCTGTGGTAAAACAAAACTTGTTTTCTGCTTCGTTTTCCATACAACAACTAGACCAGACTTCTCTTTAATGGCCTGCATGATGATATGAAAATTCTTCTGATACTGTAAGTCTGTATAAGAATCACCATCACTATATTGATCGTAAATATAAATATCATCAGGTGTAAAGAGTGGTTCTACATCATCTAGGAAAGACCAGGAATAAGAAAAAAGCTGCATACGGGGATCTAATGAAATAGCCTTTAACCATCTCTTTTGAAGGAGTGTCAATGGATAAGTAGACACATCTATATTCTTTATAGGCCATCTTTCTAACATTTCCTCCAACATCATGAAACTTTCTTTAAATGCATTCTCATTTATTATTTCATGTGTATGAGTAAATGAAGACTGTATAAGACAAGTCACTGTCTTATAGTAAAGACTATATATTTCGTGAAATATCATCTTCATCCTCCTCATAATAACGATACATCTCTTCTAAATCTTGTTTAAATTGTTTTTCTACTTCTTTATTCGATATAGAAATAGATTGAATACGACATATAAATGTACGAATCCAGGGAATCATTTCCTTTACATCATATACTTCTGCATAAAAACGACTTGTATTCTCATTTAGTCTTTCTACATATCCACATCTCTTTTCACGCAATAATCGTCTATATATATGTTCTTCCCATGGTTCATGGTGTAGAGTAAATTCTACTGTTTCTAAAGAACCATTAGAAAAACTTACTCCCCATAGATGTTTCTTCATTTCTTCTAACTCTTTTCTATATATCTCAAAGTCTTCTGCTTCTTCTAGAGATTTAATAGAAATAATATGATCTAGACGAAATGAATACATCTTTTTATTTTTACACATATAAGCTATCAAATATTGTCTGCCATCCTGCACACTTATAAATATACTAAGAGGGATTACCTTTATTCTATTATTTGATGTTCTTATCGATACATACTTATGCTGATGTATCGCATTGAGTAAATCATAAAGCACTTCACTGTCTAATACATGAGTGAGGTAATGATGTTTAAAACCAAAAAGAGAATCTTCTTTCTCCTGCTTATCAAGTATATAAGAACCAATCACACCACACGGAGATACTTCACTAAAGAAATCAAGAATATCATGAGGAATGATATAATCTTTACTTAATTGATAATAGATTTTCTTTCCTTTCTTATTTGTGATAAGAAGTCCTTCCTTGACATATTCTTTTAGTTTCTTTCTAAGTGTTGATTCATCATAGAGATACGTATGATTTGTCTTCTCATCTATTTGATCCATAAGTTCACTCATGGATAAAGGTGTATGAAGTAAGTCTAATATAAGAAAGTGAAGAATGATATCATGATCAGTAAAGCTTTTTGTTTTCCATACTCTATATAAGGGATTATGCTGGGTGATACGTGTATCAATAGATAAGTAAGGAACCTTACCAACTGGTGTTATATGATAATCAATATAATCACTCATATAGCTTTCTATACGTCTTTTTTCATTATCATAAGAACGTGCACTTTTAATTGTATAGTCCTGACGACTCTTGAATCCATTGATATAGAATTCTCTAATATACTCGCGTATTTTATTAAAGTTCTTAACTGGTTCCTGATACATAAGTTCATCTCCTCTTATAAATAATACATATCCATCATATGCATAACAGCATCACAAGCCTCATCAAAACTAATGTCCGCAGCATATTCAAAATTTTTCTGATAAGTCCTCCATTGACTATTCATCACGCCACTCTTTTTAACAACGGCAATGATGTTCTTATAATCCCTGAGGACTTCTGAAGTACCTCTCTTTTTCAGTGCTGCCTTCAAATACTCTGGTTCAATATTTTTATACTGCAGCTTCATAAGAATATAAACATCATAATAATCTCTTAATCTAGTATTCTGGTCACCTCTTGAAACAATAAATTCTAACTTTTCTGCCATAATTGTTTCCAGATTATAAGCGAGTACAGAGATTTCTTTATCCTCCAATAACAACTTATACCCATATCTTATTGCTTCAGGTGTAACTTTATCCCCCGTAGTAATATCCAGTTTCAAAGGCACAGCCATTGGTGGATAATTAGCAGATATTGAAACACGATATCCCGTATATTTGTCGCCCTCTCGAATTTCACATATTTTCTTTAATTCAAAAGTTATATTATCATGTAAATCAGTATTACATATATCAAAAAACATCTTTTTAATACTTTCTTCATTAACTGGCCAATCTTTAATTGATGCATCCATATCCATAGTAGCTCTAGTATCTAAGCCCACCATTGCAGCTATAAGAAAACCACCTTTCAATACAAAATTATGATGATACTTTGAAATAGAAATTCGCTCTAACAAACGCTCCAACGTGAACTACCTCAATTTAATACTCCGTATTTGAAGTCAAGGCTTCTAGGATGCTTATGCATCCGTTTAAGAAGATTGATATTTAAGTCTCCACCTATTGCTAGGCAATCCTTATTCTTATTGCGTCTCCACTTCGCCTCTACTGTATAGGATGTTTACATCCACAACTCTACTTTTACGCATGATATTTAATGCACCATTTACATCTGCATTCAGAACTTGTCCAATCGCTGTTCTATACTGTCCACGATGTATTCTCTTTCCGCTGAAATGGTGTTCTTCAGTATCATCACTCTTATAGACTGGTATGACATCCTTATCCCAGAAACTGGCCTTTGATGTGTAGGATTCCTCCTGCATTACAAGTATGATGCCATTCAGCTCACAGAGATATTCAAGCTTATCTCTCAGCAATCCAAATGGAATATTGACGAAAGTCTGATTGTTTCTTCTGCCTATGTTGGAATCCTTCTGAAATGTTTCATTATATCCCACAACAAGAGTTCCAATATCATGATCGATACAGTAATCAATCACCCTGCGTGCAGTCTTGTTCATGTAGTCATTTATTCTATTGTTACGCCTGCGTGCTAATGCCTTCTGTCTGTGGGTCGGCTTCTTTCCAAAATGCTGCTTATCCTTGATGGACTGCCTGTTTTTTAGATAAAGTTCTGCATGACAAGCTGCGCTGAAATTTGCTTTTCTTTTGAGATATTCTTAATAATAGCTTTAAGTTGCATCGCATTTTTCATATGAGCACCTCTAGATAAGTTCTTACTTTATCCTCAACACGAAACTTCTTCGCATACTCCGATAAAAGTGGAATATTCTTATCGGTTCTGATCACATAGCGTTTAAATGCTTCTGCAACAATACCTTTATCCAATCCTCCGCGCTTGCGGAGAATATCACACAAAGTACGTTCCATACTATATACCATTATTTTATTTCCACCTGGAGATTGTATTTGAGTCTTTCCTTCATCATACCATTCCTGTTTCACCCTTGCACAATTGACTCCCTCATTCCTTACATTTGTCAGATTATAATTATTTGGAAAACACATATCATATCTATTCGGTGTTCTATCCGTTAAGTCCCATAAAAACAAAGCTGTTTCATTAGAAAAAATTCCTTTCTTAAACCTAGCTTGCAAATCCACAAATTCATCTCCCCATACTTCAGGAAGAATATATACACCTCTCACACTTCTTTCAAGTTTACCTTCATCCACAATTTTTTTTAAATTTCCTCTGGATATTCCTTTTTTGGTAATTGCCGCAGATGTAATAATACCATTATTCTCTTTCGCAAGCTGTATGATTGTATCAGATATATTCATTCTATCACCTCCAAGTTAGTTATTGACTTTTACGCCCTTTATTTTTTATATTGAGGGCATATGGTATACATCCCTTTCACTTATATATACTCAAAAAAGGAAAGCTTTCACTTTCCTTAGATTAAATGATACTTCTTTAAGTTTTCTTTGATTTCTTCTTCTACTTGACTATGATGTCCACCTAACTTAATAGAAGGTTTTGTCTTACCATGGAAATCACTACCACATGTATAAAGAATATTCAGTTCTTTTGCCTTATTATAGAAGTACTGATTCACTTCTTCTGGATGATAACTAGAGAAACATTCAACCCCCTGTAATCCTAGTTTAACCATTTCATCTAGTAATTCAAACTGTCCTTTCAGATTATTCCCAGGATGAGCTATCACTGCCACTCCACCATGTTCATTAATCAGTTTAATTGTCTCTTCTAATGTAGGAAACTTAATCTCTGTATAACAAGGTTTCCCCTGTGCATAATAATCCCAATAGAAATTCACAAAAGGATTATCACTTCTAGACCCACCTTCACGATATGGTTTAAGTAATTCATTATTTAAATAACGTGGATCATTTAATAATGCTTCACCAAACATTTCACCTGTATAGACACCGTTAGAAGATAAAGCATCTAATTGTGCTTTCTCTAATTCAAAACCTAAATCATTAGTCAATTCTAGTTTCTTTAAGCTGCATGCCTGTTCCTGTTTCTCAATGCTTTCACCTAGCTTGTTAAACTCTTCTGAATCATCAACACCATATCCCACAACATGAAGATTCACACCCTTATAGGTACAATCTACTTCAATGGCTGGTATATAATTCATACCTAATTCCTTGCATCTTAAAGATGCTTCATTATTGGCTTTAATCCAGTTATGATCCGCAATAGCCATAATCTGGATACCTGACTGGTGACACATATCGACTAACTGTGTAGGTGTATATTCACCATCATCACTATAGAAACTATGCATATGTAAATCAATACTACTCATACTATTCTCCTCTCATATATATTCATCATATCATAAACAACAATCAACTTCAGAGAATTCATATCTTATCATTCATTTTACGTGACAAATATTAATCATTGTGATAATTTATTTGAAAAAGGAGTTGGTTTTATGAATTTATCTCATCGTACTGATACATTTACTGATTCAGTCATAAGAAGAATGACAAGAGTATGTTTGAAATATAACGCTATTAATTTATCTCAGGGATTTCCTGATTTTGATCCACCTAAAGAAATATGTGATTGTTTGGCTGAAGTGTCTCATGAAGATTATCATCAATATGCGATTACCTGGGGGGGCACAGAACTTTAGAGAAGCATTGGCTCATAAACAAGAGAAATGCATGGGTTTACCTATCGATCCTAACAAGAATATCGTTGTGACATGTGGTTCTACAGAAGCCATGATGTGTGCCATGATGACTGTCTGTGATCCAGGAGATAAGGTTGTTGTATTTTCACCTTTTTATGAAAACTATGGGGCTGATGCAATTTTATCTGATGCCAAACCTATTTATGTTCCATTACATCCTCCACTATTCAACTTTGATAAGAAAGAATTAGAAGATGCCTTTAAACAGCATCCTAAAGCATTGATTCTTTGTAACCCTTCTAACCCATGTGGTAAGGTTTTTACTAGAGAAGAATTAGAATATATTGCCTCACTTGCAGTGAAGTATGATACATATGTTATTACGGATGAAGTCTATGAACATATTGTCTATGCACCAAATAAACATGTGTATTTTGCCTCTCTTCCAGGTATGTTTGAAAGAACTATTTCATGTAGTTCACTTAGTAAAACTTATTCTATTACTGGATGGCGTTTAGGTTATATTATTGCGCCAGAACATATTATCGATGTCGCAAAGAAAGTACATGACTTCTTAACAGTTGGTGCAAGTGCACCATTACAGGAAGCAGCCGTTGTAGGACTTGAATTTGGAGAAGACTATTATAAAGAACTACAGGCATTATATACACATAAGAAAGATTTATTCTGTAATGGTTTAAGAGAACTTGGTATTAAATATACTGAGCCACAAGGTGCTTATTATGTCCTTGTAGATATATCTGAATTTGGTTATGACGACGATGTGAAGTTCTGTGAAGATCTTGCTCGTATTGTGGGTGTAGGGGCTGTTCCTGGTTCTAGCTTCTTTAAAGAAAATGTAAATCACCTCATTCGTTTTCATTTCGCAAAGAAAGATGAAACACTTCTTGCCGCATTAGATAAATTAAAAGATATGAAAAAAAAGATGCCTCATTATTAAGACATCTTTGGTGCACTTTCACTAATCATCTTGGCTACTTCCTGTGCAGGAACAAGTTTTCCTGTCTTTTCCCAATTAATAAATGTATTGAGTAAAGCACCTGCATAGTAATACGCACGATAAATCATTTCTTTATGATCAGAATAGAGTTCTACCATGAAATGGTTGACTGCATTCACTAATACAGAATAAAGACCTTGTCTTTCCATAATAATAAAGAATGTCGCATACTGATCAAAGAATTCTATTGAAAACAAGATATGTGAATATTCCATAAAACGTTCTCCTTTAGGACGTTTTTTATGTTCTGTCAAATATTGAATAATGATTTCGCGTAAATAGTCTTCTATCGCATTCACCTTAGAATCATAATAATGATAATAAGTCATACGTGAAATACCTGCTTTTTTCGCAATCTGGCTTACTGTAATCTTATCTAGAGGATCTCTCTTCATTAGTTCTACAATCGCTTCTCCTATACACATTCTTGTAAATCTATTTCTTTGTGTTTTCTTATTTACGTCCATAAACTGCACCTCTGAACAAATATTTACATAAACTTTCTCTTTGTAAATTGTATCATTTCACAATTTAAACTACAATAGCATTATTAGGGAGGTTTTTCGCATGAAAAGAAAAATTGTAACTGACTCATCTTGTGATATATGGGAATTAAATGGCGTAGATTTTTCGGTAGCACCGATGACTATTTCTACTGATAATAAACACTATGTAGACAATCAGGAACTAGATGTACGTTTAATGTCTGAAGACCTTGCAAAGTATAAAGGTGTTTCCCATACTGCATGTCCAAGTGTTGGGTCTTGGTTAGATTGTTATGAAGGATATGATGAAGTGTTTGTCGTCACTTTAACTGGTGCTATGTCAGGCACTTATAACTCTGCCATGACAGCCAAAGGTATTTATGAAGAAGAAAATGAAAATGTAAAGATACATGTATTTGATAGTTTATCTACAGGTCCTGAAATGAGGTTACTTATTGAAAAATTAAAAGAAATGATTGAAGAAGATCTAACATTTGAAGAAATTGTAGAAAAAGGACAGGACTATCTTAATCATACTAGATTATTCTTCGCATTAAAATCATTACATAACTTTGCGATGAATGGACGTGTAAGTAAAGCAGTTGCTTCTGCGATTGGTGTATTAAATATTTCTATTTTCGCAACAGCCAGTGAAGAAGGTACTATCCAGCAGATCAGTAAATGTCGTGGTGAAAAGAAAGTTGTGAAATCTATGATTGAACATCTTGAAAATGCAGGATACCATGGTGGTAAGGTACGTATCTCACATGCAGATAATTTAAAACTTGCACATAATGTCAGAGATAAGATTTTAGAACTTTATCCACATGCAGATATTATTGTATATCCAATGGGTGGTCTATGTACTTATTATGCTGAAATAGGTGGACTACTTGTAGGGTGTGAATGTTAAGCCAGTTGAGAAACTGGTTTTTTTCATATCTAAAATGTATAATACAGAACATAGGAAGGTGAATACTTTGAAGAATAAATTAGTGAAGCTCTTCTTGTCTACTCTCTACTTAAGTGCTTTTACTTTTGGAGGTGGATATGTCATCGTCTCTTTAATGAGAAAGAAGTTTGTTGATGAATACAACTGGATTGATGAAGATGAGATGTTAGATTTAGTCGCTATTGCGCAAAGTGCACCAGGCCCTATTGCGGTCAATGGGGCTATTGTAGTTGGATATAAGATGGCAGGACTGCTCGGTATATTCATCTCAGTACTAGCCACAATTATTCCTCCTTTTGTAATCATATCTGTCATTTCTGTCTTTTATGAAATATTTAAGACTAATCTGATTGTATCTCTTATGTTAGAAGGAATGCAGGCAGGAGTCGGTGCTGTTATTGCATCCGTATGCTTCGAAATGGGCAGTGGTCTCTTAAAAGAGAAAAACAAGCTTTATCCTGTGATTATGATTGGTGCTTTTGTCGCAAACTATATATTTAATATTAATGTCATGATAGTCATTATTGTTTGTATCATGATTGGATTACTTTATTCTATGAAAGGGGTACAATCATGATTTATCTACAATTATTCTTAAGTTTCTTGCAGGTCGGTGCATTTAGTTTTGGTGGTGGTTATGCCGCTATGCCGCTTATTAAGCAGCAGGTGATTACAGCCCATCATTGGTTATCTGTTCCTGAATTCACTGATCTTATCTCTATTTCACAGATGACTCCTGGTCCTATCGCAATCAATTCAGCAACTTTCGTCGGTATCAAGATTGCTGGTATTCCTGGCGCAATATGTGCCACTATAGGTTGTGTATTACCGTCATGTATTATTGTCGGTATCATCAGTTATTTCTATCTCAAATATCGACATATGGATAAATTACAGAGTGTCTTAAAGATGTTAAGACCAGCCGTTGTCGCATTAATTGCGACTGCAGGTGTCTCTATTCTCACCACTACTTTCTTTGGTGAAAGCTTCAATACATTTAAAATCCATCTTGTCGTGATATTTGGTATATGTGTTATATTACTTACTAAGTATAAATGTGATCCTATTCTTGTCATGCTTCTTGCAGGAGTTATGAATACAATTTATTACTTTATTTAAAAAAACGACCGCGAGGTCAATGTCATTAAGTTAATAATGCTAGAATTTAAGTCAGATGATATATCAGCAGATATATTATTCTG